>CAZIXV010000113.1:0-11416 GCA_964543105.1 uncultured Steroidobacteraceae bacterium | reverse complement strand
GCTACTTTCTCGCGCGAGAGCTTTTCGATCTCGACTACAGCTTCAATCCGCTCGTTTGGGTGATCGGCTTGCTCGCCGGCACGCTACTCGTCGGTATCAGCGGCACGCTCGCCACGCGCTCCGTGGTGAATCATCCGCCGGTGGCGACGTTGAGAGGGGGATAACGGGCAACGGGCTACGGCCAACGGCCAACGGCCAACAGGCTACAGGCTACAGCCAGAGGTCATTCTGCTCATCCGCGATCGCCTATCGCCTTCTTTCCTCCCTACTTCAACCCCAGCATCACCCAACCCACTTCCTCGGGTTGGCCGCGCCAGTTATAGCCGTCGAACTTCAAGAGGTAGTTGCCGGGGCCGAAAGCGGATGAGTTGAGGGCGAAGCGCAATTCTTTGTTCGAATCGCGCGCGAGGCGACGGATTTGCATCACCCGCTCACCGTCGGCTTTGTCGATCGTCACTTGGAAGGTGGTGTAACGGCCTTCGGTCACGTCGATGAAAATGTCCATCAGCTCGGGCGGTATCGGCCAACCCACATTGACCGTCGGTGCGGTGGGCTTGGCGCGGCTGAGTTTTAGTTTGTACGCCTGCACGCGCCCAGGCGCTTGCATTTGCGCCGATGCAGCAGCGCGTTGTACCTCGCGCAATTGTTGTTCGAGTGCGCCGGCCTGCATGCCATACCAGATGAGTCCGCCGAGTGCGGCGAGCAGTGCAAAGGCAAGTCCATAGACGATCGGTCGAGCGATGCCGCCACGCGTGTTCGATGCGCCGCGCCACGCCTCACCATCGTCATCTTCGTCATCGTCCACATCCTCCTCGGTCGTACGTAGCGCCGCATGCGTCGTGCTCGAAGGAATGGCTTGAAACATGCCTGTTTCGCTATCGTCGAGCGGCTGGCGCGACAAACGTGCTTTCAGGCGCACCGGAATCGGCAGCTCGTTCAGAAACTGCGGATGCTCGAGGCAATACTTCTCGAATTCACGGGCCTCGCGAACGGTCAGCTCGCCGGTGAGATAGCGATCGACGATGTGTGTGCTTTCAATGTAATTGCGATCCATGTAGCACCCGAAGCGAAGGCGAACGACCAGGGCCGAGTCGGCATACTACGGTTGATCGGCTTGCTTGGCACACAGCGCGCATTTCGGCCAATACGGTTTGGCGAGGCGATCGAGCGTGAGGCGATTTTCTTTTTCGACGAACTCGCGCAGCGCTTGCGACTGCGCATCATCGCCGTAGCCGAGTCCCACGATGCGCACCTGAGTCATCTCACCCGCGGGTGCGAAATAGATGACCGACCAAGTGTTTTGCATCGCTTGTTTGAACGGGAAATCTGCCGGCGCCGACTTGATGCGCAACGCGAGCATGCGTTCGGGTTCGAAGGCGAGAATTTCGTTGACGATCGTGTTGGCATCGCCCGGATCCCCCTCTCGGGCGTAATGCGAGCGGATCGTGCCGCCGATGCGCAGATCCACCTCGGCGTGTGTCGCGCCCATGGCCTGGTAGCCTGCTGTGGTCGTGAACAAGCGCCACACCTCGGCCACGGATGCATTGATGAACCCCTCGCTGATCAGTGGCTCCGCCGCGCGCGCGGACGTTGCCAGCGATGCCATCAGGCAGGCGAGCGCGGCGATAAGTAATCTTGCAGCTTTTGTCATAGTGCGAACCCAAAGCGAACTGTGGCGCAGCGCGCATTATTGTTGCAGACCTATGGCCGATACTGACAGGCCACGGAATCGGCTCTCATACGACGCGCCAAATTTTACTGACTGCATTTTTATCGGATCGAGCGCTGCATGATTCTCACCCTGGAAGTCGTGGGAGAACAGGCCGAAGCCCTGGGATCTGCCAGCCGCAAGGTCTTCGATTCGATCGGCGGCACGATCGGGCGGCTGCCCGATAACGACTGGGTTTTTCCCGATCCGTACGTATCTGGTCGGCACGCGCTCGTGCGTTATCTCGAGGGCAAGTTCTTCATCGAAGATACGAGCACCAATGGCGTGTTCGTCAATTCCCTGGAAAACCGTGTGCCGCGCGCTCAAGCCTATCCCTTGAAGCACGGCGATCTGCTGTATATCGACGCGTATCGCATCCAGGTCTCCATCCAGAAGAACGTCAAGGCGAACGCTCAGGATCGCGATCCGTTCGAATTGTTGGCAGCAGCGGGCCGCGGTTCACGCTTTGACAATACAGTGGCGATGCAACCGCAGCGCAAGGACGATCACACCGTCGGCATGAATCGCGACAGCGACGAGCCCGCCGTCGAATGGCTCGACGCTGACGATGAGGATTTCGAGAACTCGCCGACGACATCCAAAAAGGCGCAGCCAGCGGCGCCCGCTAAACCGCTGCCACCTCCGCCGCCTGTGAAATCACCGCCACCGCCGCCACGTAGCGCAGCACAAAGCGAGCGCAAGGACGCCGCGCGCGCCGACGACCTGATGCGCGAGCTGTTGTCCGCAGCCGGGATGAGCGACGTCCAGCCTTCGTCCGATCTGGCGCGCACGCTCGGTGAGTTATTGCGGGTCGCCATTGCCGGCTCGATGGAAGCGCTGCGCGCCCGTGAGCGCATGAAAGACGACATGCGCTTACGCGGCACTTCATTCAAAGCGCAAGACAACAATCCGCTGAAGTTCTCCGCGAACGTTGACGATGCGTTTCACAACATGTTCGTCAAGAACCATCCCGCGTATCTCACACCCCCCGATGCGCTCGATGACGCCTTGCGTGACGTGCGCAATCACCAGGCGGCGCTCGCTGCTGCAACTCGTGTCGCGTTCGAAGCGTTGCTCAGTGAGTTCGAGCCGAATCGCTTGCAGGATGAATTCGATCGTCAAGTGAAAAAGGGCGCGATTCTCGGCGTGCCGGCCAAGTTGCGCTATTGGGATCTGTATCGTGAAAAGTATGGCGAGACGATCAAGGATACGCAGGCGAGCTTTCGCAAACTGTTGAGCGACGAGCTGGCGAAAGCGTACGAAGATCACCTCGCACGCCTGCAGGCGTTGTCACGCGCGCGCGGCAAGTAGCGTTCAAGCTAAGAAACAAGGAGGAGCACCATGTTCAAGGGAGTGAGGACGAACGGGAGAGCGGTCTTGTTCGAAGACACCTTGGTGGAAGAGGACATTCATCCCACCTACGCCTCTGCCGGCTTGACGGATGTCGGGCAGCTGCGCCCGACGAACCAGGATGCGATCGTGAACCGCTGCGCCGCGCGCATTTGGGCCGTGGCCGATGGCATGGGCGGGCATCGCGACGGCGATGTGGCAAGCCGCATGGTGCGCGAAGCGCTCGAGCGCTTTGAGCCGCACGAGCAGCTCGATCGCTCCATCGAGGATGTATACGCGCGTCTTCGCGAAGTGAACCGCCGCTTGTATGCCGCAGCGGTGCGCGCGATCAATCCGATTCAAAGCGGCACGACCGTGGTCGTAATGCTCGCGCAGCGCACGTCCTGCGCAATCCTGTGGGCCGGCGATAGCCGGGCCTATCGTTTGCGCGATGGCAGCTTCGTGCAGTTGACCACCGATCACACGTGGGCCGCGGAGCTGCAGCTCGCGGAGCACGCCAGCGAGGCCGATCACGCAATTACACGTGCTGTGGGTGGCGAGGCCACACTGCAACTCGACCTACGCCGTGACCGAGTACGTTTGCGCGATCGCTACTTGTTGTGTTCGGATGGCCTGACGCGGGAGCTCACGCGCGAGCGCATCGCCGAACTGCTCAGTAGCGGCACCGCCGATGAGGCGGCGCGGGCGCTCATCGATGCGACGTTACAAGCCGGTGCGCACGACAATGTCAGCGTCGTCGTGATCGATGCGGTGTAGGTACAAGAAGCGGTCAGCGGTAAAGTGATAGTGGATCGATGATGCCGAGCAGTTCAGAAGACGAGACGCGCCTGAAAGTCGAGCCCGATGAGACGCTGATGCGCCCTGCGCCTGAGCGCACCGTGGCAATGCCCGCCTCTACGCCCGAATCCCACGATGCGACCCGTGTGCCCGACAGCGACGATCCAACCGCTGCCCGCACGCTGCAAGCGCCGCCGATCAAAACGCTCGTGCGTCCCGAAGACAGCCCAGCGAGCGAAGCCGCTCAGCCGGTCGAGCGCACCCACATCATCACCGAGCGGCTCGTACGCTCGCTGGATCAGGCCGAGCCGCCGCATCAAGGTCCGCTCGAGCCCGGCGCCGTCATCAAAAATCGCTTCGAACTGCAGCACCTGATCGGCAAGGGCGGCATGGGTCTGGTGTTCGCGGCCATCGACCGGCGCAAACAGGAAGTGCACGATCCCAATCCGCACGTCGCACTCAAGGTCCTCAACGCAGATTTTCAGCAACATCCGCAATCGCTGATCGCTCTGCAACGAGAAGCGCGCAAGGCGCAATCCCTCGCACACCCCAACGTCGTCACCGTATTCGATTTCGATCGCGACGGCGATGCCGTGTACATGACGATGGAGTTGCTCAAGGGCCGGCCGCTCGAAGCACTCGTGCGCGAAGTGCGCGGCAAGGGCATGGAGCCCGCCAAAGCGTTGCCGATCGTGCGCGGCATTGCCCAAGGCCTTGCGTATGCGCATCGCAAGGGCATCGTGCATTCCGATCTGAAGCCGGGCAACGTTTTCGTCATCGAAGATGGCACACCGAAGATTCTCGACTTCGGCATTGCGCGTGCCGTGCCGAATGCGCCGGGCGATGCCGCGCAGGATATTTTCGATGCCGGCTCGCTCGGTGCGTACACCGAAGCGTATGCGACCGATGAGATGGTCGACGGAGTCGATCCGCATCCGGCGGATGACATGTTTGCACTCGGTATCATCGGCTACGAGCTCTTGACGGGGTTTCATCCCTATCAGCGCCACAGCGCTGTCAAAGCGCGCGAGCTGGGTCTGAAGCCGCCGCCGTTGAAAGGCTTGAAGTCGCGCGAAGCGCGCGCGCTCGAGCGTTGTCTGTCGTTCGATCGCAAGCAGCGCCCGCAAGATGCCGCCGAATTCCTGAAGGCGTTACGCGGCGTCTCTCAGCTACAGAAAATCACCTGGGCCGCCACGGCCGTCCTGGCAGTGGCTGCAGGTTATTTCTCTTACGAGAACTATCGCGAGACGACGCCCACCGTGCCATTCGCGCAACTCGCGCCGAGCGTGCAGCAGGAATTCACGGAGGCGATGCAGTATGGCGATGAGGAATGGAGCTACTACCAGCGCGAAGGCAATATCGTGCAACTGCATTCCGCCGTCACTTACTACGCCCAAGCGTATGCACTGCATGAGCGCAACCGCGAGGCGACGCGTGCCTTGAACAAAGTGGCCGACGCCTGGCTCACCGCGGCCAAACACGATGAGCAATTGCGCCGCGAGGTGGCGCGAACGCTGCAGGAATACAGCGACTACTATTATCGCTACGATCCCGTTATCCGAGCGGCGCGCTAACGATATCGATGGCTTCCCTATCCACCATGGACGGCGCTGAGTCGACGCGCGCGCATTCGCGTTGGCGCGTGGCGCAAATCTGGGCCGTCGGTCTGATCGTCTACTCGGCCTCGATCAGCGTGGCCGCGCCGCACGTGGTGGCATCGATCAATGATTTCGCCTGGACGCTTGCTTCGCTGGCTGGGGCGCTCGTGTGTTGGCGCACGGCTCTGCAGATCGAAGCGCCGGGGCGCAATGCTTGGCATTGGATCGCTGCCGGCTGCGCGAGCTGGTTCATCGGCCAGATGAATTGGAATTTCTATCGTCATGTGCTTGGCATAGCCATGCCGTATCCAAGTGTGGGGCACATGTTCTACTGGGCGCTGGCGGTCTGCGTGATCATCGGCATCCTGAACATGCCCGAGGTGCGCCAAGGCGTACCGCTCACGCGCAAGCATCTTGGCAATGTGGGCCTCGTCGTATGTTGCTTGATCGCGAGCGGCATCCTGGGACTGCTCGAGCCGGCGTTACAGACGAGCGTTACAAATACCGGGGTGCTCACCGGCGCAACCCACTCCCTGCTGTTGGCGGCGACGTTTCTCGTCGCGTTGTTTGCATTGTGGAGTTATTCCTGGAGCCGCTCATGGACGGCCATGCTGCTGCTCGTCGTTGCCACCGGCATCTACTCGGTGTCGAACCTCATCTACGTGCATGCCGTCCTGACCGATACCTATCTCGAGAGCGACGCCATCAATGCCAGCTGGTGCGTCGTTTTCGGCTGCATTGCATGGGCGGCACATGAGCGCTGGTGGCTGGTGCGGCATCCCGAAATCGAAGCGCCCAAGCGCATGCTGGTGCGCGAGCGTTGGCTAGAAGCTGTCGTGCCGGCCTTACTGATCATCATCATGATGGCGGTTGCGATCGCCGTGGCACCGGAACTGTCCAAGCGCACATTGGCGATCGCGGCGGTCGTGTTCATCGCCTTCGCGTTGATTCTCGGCGTGCGCGAGGCCTGGATTCAGAACGAAACCCAGCATTTGAACGACGCGCTGATCCGGGCGAATCAACGCGTTGAAAGTGCCAATGCCGAACTGCAAACGAGTGAGCAGCGCTATCGCGAACTCAACCGTGAACTCGAAGCGCGCGTGACCGAGCGCACGCGCGAGCTCGAGCGTGCGTATGCCGAGCTCGAAGGTTTCGCCTATGCCGTCGCGCACGACTTGAAGGCGCCGCTGCGCTCGATCAACAGCTTCGCGCACCTGCTGCATCGGCACTTGGAAGGGGCGACGACGCAGGAGATCGACGCGTATCTCGAGCGCATTCGCAGCGGCTCACTGAAGATGGCGGCGCTCATCGACGACTTGCTCGAGTATTCGCATGTCGAGCGACGCGCGCTGAGCGTCAATCCTGTCGAGATCGGCCCGCTGCTCGATGCCGTCCTCGCACAATTCGCCGAAGAGTTACAGCGGCGCCAAGTGCGGTTGCATCTGGATGTTCAGCCGCTGCGCTTGCTCGTCGACACCGAGGGCTTCATGGTCGTGTTGCGCAACTTGATCGAAAACGCGCTCAAGTACAGTCGCGAAGACGAGGCACCCACGCTGCGCATCGTCGCAACGCGCAATGGAGCAAGCGCGCTGCTCGAGGTCGCCGATCAGGGTATCGGCTTCGACATGGAGCACCACGACCAGATCTTCAGAATCTTCCAGCGCTTGCATCGTGACGATCAGTATCCCGGCACGGGAATCGGACTCGCACTCGTGCGCAAGGCAGTCGAGCGCATGCATGGACGGGTGTGGGCACAAAGCGAACCGGGTCGGGGGTCGCGCTTTTTCGTCGAGCTGCCTGCAGCGGCGGCTTGAGCGCTACGCAGTCACGCGCGTCTAGGAACCCACACAGTACTCAGGCGTCGCGGCAGCGCGTTGCGATCGAGCGCACCAACGAGTGTGAGCGTGCCGAGCACTGTCAAGGCGATGCCGATCGCGAACATCGTGGGGTATCCCGCCGCATCGGCAATCAATGCAGCTGAAAATTGCCCGACGCTGCTAACGAGCACATAAACACTCGCAAGCAAGGTGTAATCCGTGCCGGCGTGTTCTGGGTCGGACGCATCCATCATCAGCGTGAACAAGGCGACAGTCGCCATCGTGCTGACGATGCCTTCGACGATGGTGGCTGCCCACAACAGACCTTCGCCGCCAACGCCGAGCGAAGCAACCCAATAGGGTACGAATGCGATCGCCTGTCCCAGGCCGGCCGTCAGTAACGCCAGGCGGCGGCCGACACGAAACACGAACAGCCCGCCGATCGCCGCGCCGATGAGGCTCGTTGCCGAGCCGACTGTGCCTTTCATCAGCGCAATCGTTTCGGTGCTCAGTTGCTGATCTTTCAAGAACGGCGTGAGCAACGTCGACACCATTGCATCGCCGAAGCGAAAACAGAAGATCAGACCGGCGAATCCCAGCATGCCTGGCACTAGCAGACGCGCCAACCAGACGATTGCCAGCGCCGCGAACGCAGGCGTCGGGGTCGACTCGGTGCCTGCCGGTTCGCGCAGAGTCAGTACCGGCAGCACGGTCAATGCCAGCAACGCTGCCATGCAGATGAACATCACCGACCACGAGGTTTTCGCAAACACCCAAAGCAGCAAGCCGCCGCCCAGAATCATACCGACGCGATAAGCGCCGACTTGAATCGCATTCGCAAGACCGCGCTCGCGCGGGCCAAGGAGCCGCACGGCAAGGCCGTCGGTGACGATGTCTTGTGATGCGGCGATGACATTGAACGCGAACGCGCCGACGATGACGGGCAGATTGCTGCTCGCCAAATCCATCTGGCTCAGCAGCAAAGCGCCTACGACTGCGCTCGTCTGTAGCGTGAGCAGCCACGCCTTGCGGGTGCCGATGTGATCGAGGTAAGGCGCCCATAAGAATTTCAGCGCCCACGGCAAATACAACAAGCTCAAGGCGCTGATGGCCGTCAGCGATAGGCCGGCTTCTCGTAGGACGACGGGCAGCGCCAGCGTGAAGAAACCGAATGGCAATCCTTGCGCGAGATACAGCGCGCTCAGCAACACCAGATGAGGCCGCAAACGAGGACTCATCGTGGCATGCACGCACGAGACAAACGCGCGTGCAAAGGGAAGGTACGTACTGTTGATGGTGCGAGACGCATGCTATTCGGTTCGAGTTCGACGCAGCGCGTCGGACGAGTCTCAATCAGGCAGAAATCCGGCGCATCTTAACGACTCGACATCGCATGAACTGGTTTTTCGAAGGCTTCGCACTGACCATGAGCACCATTGGTGCATTGCTGCCCATCGTCAATCCGATCGCGACGGTGGGGCTCGTCGTTTCGATCACGCAAGGAATGAGCGAGAGCGAGCGAACTGAACAGGTGCGCCGGGCCTGCATCTACATGTTTTTCATTCTCGCGACGTTCCTGGTGGCCGGCGGCCTCATCATGACCTTTCTGGGTATCTCGATCCCCGGCCTGCGCATCGCTGGCGGCATGATCGTGAGCTACCTGGGTTTTCGGATGTTGTTTCCCGAGCCCATGCCACTGTCGAGACAGGAGCAAGTCGAGGCTTTGCACAAACCCGATGTCTCGTTCACGCCGCTCGCCATGCCGAGCTTGAGCGGCCCCGGTTCGATTGCCGTCGTCCTGGGCGTGTCCTCTACGATTCAAGAGCGCGGCAGTTTGTTGTTCAGCTACGCCTTCGTCGCGATTGGTATTGCGGTGACGGCATTGATCTCCTATCTCGTGTTGCGCGCCTCGACTCGTCTCGATCGAGTTCTCGGCGCCACGGGCATTAGTGCGATGTCGCGCATCATGGGGTTCTTACTCGTGTGCATCGGCGTGCAATTCGTGATCACTGGCGTCACTGAAATCGCACGCTCGTTCGGCTCTGAGGTTGCGGCTATCTGAGCGTTGGACGCTGGATCTCGACGACTTCGCCCGCATCGAACGAAATCGAACCGCTGAGAAAGCCCGTCGTGCCGATTTCCAGCGTATACAACATCGCGCGCCGGCCTTGCGCATCGGGACGCAACGCGGTGGGACGGCCTAGTATCTCGATCACTTGTAGTTCGCTCATACCGGGCCGCAAACGGTCCCAAGCCCCGGCGTCCAACCAGACATCGCTTTGTGAAGTCATCGGACGATCACTGCGTAGCGGGACGTCCACATCGCCGCTGCGCAGGTGGCGCTGCAGTTCAGTGATCTGGCGTTGCAGCGTTTGCACATGACGCTCCAACGTGCGCATGTCCTGCTCGAGCCGCATGACGCGAAAATCCTCGGCGCCGTGGCTTGCGCCTGCGAATGTCAGCACGAGAAGCGAAATGAGGTATCGCATACGTATTCCTCGCTATGTCGCCGCAGCCGCGGTTCGCCTCATCGTCTCGTCCTTGAATTTCGTTCGACCGGCGGATTCCGGTCCTGGCTGCGGAGAATGATCAATGCAAAAGCAAGTTAGTGCCGCGGTTCTCGCCGTCGCAATCGCGCTCGGCGCAGGGTGTACCTCCGATGAAGAGCGCGCCGCGCGATTTGCTCCACCGAAACCCACGATCGGCACCTGGGGTTTCGATATCGCGGGCATGGACACGACTGTGAAACCCGGCGATGACTTCTATCAGTATGCAAACGGCCAATGGCTGGCCAACAACGAGATTCCGCCGGATCTATCGAACTGGGGCAGCTTCACCAAGCTCGCGGTGGAAACCGAAGAGCAGATGCGCGCGATTCTCGAGGGCTTGCCGCCGGGCGCGGCCGCCGGCAGCCCCGAGCAAAAAGTGTATGACTACTATCACGCCTATCTCGACGTGGATGCGATCGAAAAGGCCGGGCTGGGACCTGCTGAAGCCGGTTTGCAAGACATCGCCGCGGCGAAAACCCACGCCGATATCGCGCGCTTGATGGGCCGGCCTGATCTCGGGCTCGACACCCCCGTCAACGTCGGTGTCACGATCGACGAAAAGAATCCCGACCGCTACATCGTGTTCGTGACCCAAAGCGGACTGAGCCTGCCCGATCGCGACTACTACTTGAAGAAAGATGCGCAGTTCGTCGAATTGCGCGACAAGTTCGCAGCCCACATCGAAAAGCTGTTGGCGCTCGCGGGTGATGCAGACGCCGCGATGGCCGCGAAAAGCGTACTCGACCTGGAAACCCAGATTGCACAACGTCACTGGCCGGTGGAAAAACGCCGCGAACGTGAGCTCACCTACAACCTACGCAGCCGTGATCAGCTGCGCGCCTTGGCGAGAAACTATCCGTGGCAGGAGCTGTTGAGCGCTGCGGGACTGCAGGAGCAACCGGAATTCGTTGTCGCCGAACTCGACGCTGTGCAATCGCTCGCCGCCTTCTTTACCTCCGTCCCCGTTGAGCGCTGGCGCACGTATCTGCGCTATCACTATCTGGTCGGGCATGCCGGTGTGTTGCCCAAAGCGATTGATGATGAGCGCTTCGATTTCTATGGAAAAACGTTGAATGGTCAACCGCAGCAGCGTGAGCGTTGGAAGCGTGCAGTAGCGGCGATCGATGGCGCGATCGGCGAGGCGGTGGGCCAACTGTACGTGAAGCAGCATTTTCCACCCGATGCGAAATCGCAGATGCTCGATCTCGTGGAGAATCTGCGCAGGGCGTATTCGCAGCGCATCCGTAGCCTCGATTGGATGTCGGAAGAAACGAAGAAAGTCGCGCTCGAGAAACTGCAGACGTTCAAACCGAAGATCGGTTATCCCGATAAGTGGCGGGACTACGCCGATTTGGATGTCAAACCCGGCGACGCCTTCGGTAATGCGATACGCGCACGTGTGTTCGCGTGGAACTATGACGTGAATCGCCTGGGCAAACCGACGGATCGCGATGAATGGTTCCTGACGCCGCAGACGGTCAACGCCTATTACAACCCGACCTTCAATGAGATCGTCTTCCCGGCAGCCATCCTGCAAGCACCGTATTTCGATCCGCTCGCGGATATGGCGATCAATTACGGCGCCATTGGCGGTGTGATCGGCCACGAGATGGGCCA
>CAZIXV010000112.1:0-11445 GCA_964543105.1 uncultured Steroidobacteraceae bacterium | reverse complement strand
GCGCATCATCCGCCAGGAGGAAGCCGCGACCGCGGACAGTCGTGATGAGGTTGGCGCCGAGCTTGCGCCGGATCCGGCTGATCAACACGTCGAGCACATTGGAGTCGCGCTCGGTATCGCGTTCATAGACGTGCTCATAAAGTTCGGTACGGCTTACGATCTGACGTTGCCGTTGCATGAGATACGCAAGAATCCGATATTCCTGCGCGGTGAGTTCGAGTGGCTCGTTCTCGAGCGTGAAGCGCCCGGCATGAGCATCATGGGTCAGTGGGCCGCAGGTGAGCGTTGGCGAGGCATGGCCGCCACTGCGACGAATCAGTGCGTGCAAGCGCACGACCACTTCGTCCATTTCAAAAGGCTTCGTCAAATAATCGTCGGCACCGGCATTGAATCCGGCGAGCTTCTCGTGCCATCGGCTGCGTGCGGTGAGCACCAGCACGGGAACGCGAACATCACTGGCACGCCATTGCTCGAGAACGGCGAGGCCATCGAGCTTGGGCAGGCCTAGATCGAGCACGACGGCATCGTAGGTCTCTGTGACGCCGAGGAACTGGGCTTGTTCGCCGTCGTGCGCCACGTCGACGACGAAACCTGCCTCGCTCAAACGTGCGGCAATGCGCTGCGCGAGCTTTTGTTCATCTTCGGCAACCAGTACTCGCATTGCGATCAATCATCTTCTTCGAGTTTGAGACGTCGGCCCGTGCGCGCGTCGTATTCGAGTTCAAGCACGCGTCCGTCTGCGGTCAGAATTTCGATCTCGTAGACGTATTCACCATCATCGTGCTCGAGTTCTACCTCGAGCACCGTCCCGCCGAACTCGGCGTGGATGGCATCCAGAATGGTCGACAAAGGTTTCAATACACCGCGCGCTACCAGCTGCCGCGCTTCCGCCTGACTTACGTCGTCGCCATGCACCATTGACGTTGCGAACAACGACAATGCAAGCACGGGAACGAGAAGGAGAGCACGGAAGTTCATACCTCAGTATCGCTCAACGCCTCGTTAACAAATCGTGAACGGCGGACTCACAATCGATTCATGCCTTGAATGCGAAGCTTTGCCTCGAGCCTGCCATTTCGGCAGAGGGTTCCACTATCAGGAGTTCCACATGAACAAGATTCTTTCCGCATTCGCCTTGGCTGCATTGTTGGCTGGTAGTGCCTATGCGCAAGAGCAACGGGCGCCACACACCGAATTGACCGCGGGCCAAATCATTCAAAAGCTCGAAGCGCTCGGCTACACGAACATCACGGACATCGAACGCGATGACGACGAATGGGAAGTCGAAGCCACCGCACCGGATGGCACTCGCGTCGATCTCGAGCTGGACTTGAAGGACGGCCGGATCGTGCGCGAGGAACGTGACTAGGGTAGGCGATGGGCGATGGGCGATAGCGGATAGGCGCCTGTCGGACTGACGTCGACGGTCGAGAGTTGGCGGTCGGCAGCCAAAATCCGGTGTCCCTCCTCGGAGAAGCGGGGAGGGGCGCGGGGAAGCTCCTGCTCGATCAGTTTCGGAAGAAGTCAGTCGTGTGAGCGCCGCAACCTGCGCCGTCGAAAATCCCCGATGATCTCTCGCGCTGCATTGTGGCCGGGGGCACCGGTGACCCCGCCGCCCGGATGCGTACCCGAACCGCACATATATAAGCCGGGTAGCGGCCCACGATAATTTCCATACCCGAGCATCGGTCGTGCCGAAAACATCTGATCCAGGCTCAACGCTCCATGAAAGATGTCACCGCCCACGAGTCCGAAGGTTCGTTCTAAATCCAAAGGGCTCATGATCTGCCTTCCCAGCACGGCGGCTTTGAAATTGGGCGCGTGAGCGGCGACGGTGTCGATCATCAAATCGGCGACGGTTTCACGATGGGTGTCCCACGACTCGCCGTTCGGCAACTGCGGCGCGACATGCTGACAAAACAAACTCGCCACGTGTTGTCCTGGCGGCGCAAGACTCGAGTCGAGTGTCGAGGGTATGAGCATTTCCACGATGGGCTGCTTCGACCAGCCAGAATCGCGCGCATCGAAATACGCACGTTCCATGTAACGCAGCGTTGGCGCGAGAATGATGCCGGCTGTGTGGTGCGCTGCGCGCTGTTTACCGGGAAGACATTTGAAATCCGGCAATTCGGCTAGTGCGACATTCATCCGAAACGTTCCCGAACCACAGCGCCACTGGGTCATGTGTTGATGAAATTCGGCTGGCAGCACGGCGGCATCGATCAATTGCAAATACAGAAGTTTCGGATTGAGATTCGAAACGACCGCGGTTGCACGAAACGTCTCGCCGCTTTCTGTGACGGCTCCGACCGCGCGTCCTTTCTCAACTACGACTTCGCGCACCGCGCTGTCCAGGCGGATGTCGACACCGCGGCTCACCGCGCATTTCGCCATCGCTTGAGTGATCGCGCCCATGCCGCCAATGGCATGACCCCAGGCGCTCTTCTTGCCATTCACTTCGCCGAACACATGGTGCAATAGCACGTATGCAGAGCCCGCTGCATAGGGGCTCGCATAATTGCCGACGATGCCATCGAAACCGAAAGCTGCCTTGATCGGATCGCTTTCGAACCAGCCATCGAGATAGTCGCCTGCAGAGCTCACGAACAAACGCAGCAGCTCCTGACGCATCCACAGGTCGAGTTTCGCAAAGCGCTTGCCGAGGCGGGCTGCTTTCAACCATTCCGGTAGCGCGGCACGCCAATCACCTGAAGTCATGTTGGGCGGCGTTTCAAGGACGAGTTCGCGCAGCAAATCGGCGATCGTCTCGAGTCGTTGCCCATAGCGACCCAACGCTTCGGCATCACGATGAGAGAACTTGGCAACTTCTGTCTGCGTTCGATCCGCACCGACGAGCAGATAACGTCCATCTGCCGTGGGCAGAAAGTTGGCGATTTCGCGCTCGACGATTTGTAAACCGTGCGCGTGAAGCGCGAGATCGCGAATGACCTTGGGATGGAGCAAAGAGACGGTGTAAGAGGCGACCGAGTTGCGAAATCCCGGATGAAATTCCTCGGTGACGGCGGCCCCACCGACAATATGGCGCCGCTCGAGCACGATGACCTTCAACCCCGCCGCGGCGAGATAGGCAGCACAGACGAGCCCGTTGTGTCCGCCGCCGACGATCAATACATCGCAATTGGGCACTGGGTCCTCCCTCATCGACAAGGTGCAAAGAATCGCCGGCTGGCGATCGACTGTCTAGCGACGAGAAAGCCGGCTCCGTTCGCTGCGACGTTGGCTACAATGCGCGCATGCGCATCGTCACTTACAACGTCAATAGCATCAACGCTCGGTTGCCCAACGTACTGCGATGGCTCGAGAACACCACGCCGGACGTCGTTTGTCTGCAAGAGCTCAAGGCGCCGCAGGAAAAATTTCCCGAGAAAGCGATTCGTGATGCCGGCTACGGCGTGATCTGGCACGGACAGAAGAGCTACAACGGCGTGGCGATATTGGCGCGCGGCACGGAGCCTGAAGAAGTGTGCCGCGCGCTGCCAGGCGATCCGGAAGACACGCATAGTCGCTACATCGAAGCTGTCGTGAAGGGTGTTTTGATCGGCTGCCTTTATCTGCCCAATGGCAATCCTGCGCCCGGTCCAAAGTACGATTACAAATTGAACTGGATGCAACGGCTGACCGAACATGCAGCCACATTGGTGGGGCGCGACGGTCCCGTCGTCCTAGCCGGCGACTACAACGTCATTCCGACGGAGAACGACGTCTACAAGCCGGAGCGCTGGGTCAATGACGCCTTGTTCCGTGTCGAGACGCGCGAGGCATTTCAGCGTTTGCTGAGCCAGGGTTGGACAGACGCCGTGCGCCATCTCTATCCCGACACCATCCTCTACACCTATTGGGATTATTTTCGGGACGCGTACCAGCGCGATGCTGGCTTGCGGATCGATCATCTGCTGCTCAATGCGGCTGCGATGAAGCAACTGCAACGCGCAGGCGTCGATCGCGACGTGCGCGGTTGGCCGAAGGCCAGCGACCACGCGCCCACGTGGATCGAGCTGAATCCGGCGTAGCGAGCTTCGTCATTCGCCTGAATCTTTCATCAGGCAATCCAGTGTTGTTCTAGAAGCACGCATGGAAATGGCGGCTTGCGACCTCGCGCGTGCGCGCATATCGACGCAGGCAATGTTGCGCATCGATGGCGGGATGAAACGATCGTGCAATCATCAGTCCCGTCATGCGATGTGCCGGCGGCGACTGACGCGTTGCTGCCGGTTCTCTACGGCGAGAGTTCTCCCCCGAACTCTCGCTTTTTTTTTGGCTCTGCGAATGAGCGATGTCAGTTGAGCTTGCGCGCGTTTACGCAGACGTAGCGCCCGTCGACGCCAGATTCTTTCGCAGGTCTCTTGCGGCAAGAAAGAAGTGGATTGCGGCCCAGCCGGTGAGCCCGAGCACGCTCAACATGCCGTAACGCAACGAGTGGCTGCCGAATACGGGTGCGAGTAGATCGCTCACCGCGCCGACCAGGATCGGACCCAGGCCATAGCCAATCAAATTGGATAACACGAACAACAAACTGGCGACGGTGGCACGCATGCGAGCTTCCACCAGTCCTTGCGACAAAGCAGCAACCGTGGGGAACCACGTGACGACGACGGCAGCGAAGATGACGACGCCGGCAAGCGCCCCATTCGGACTCGTGGTGAGAATCGACCAAGCGCCGATCGAGAGCGTCGCGAGCGCACCTGCAGCGATGAACCAGGTGCGATATCGCTCATCACGCGCGCCGAGAAAATCCGAGATTGCGCCGGATGAGACGTTTGCCGCCATACCGAGCACGGCAATGCCGATCCCGATGATCGGGCCCACCTCATGCAAGTGCAGATCGTGGCTGCGTACCAGGAATGAAAAGTGCCATGAGCCCATTCCGGCCACGACGACATAGCACAGCGTTGCGCCGATCAGCAGATGCAGTAGCGACTTCTGTTTCCAGATGTATGCCAGCGTGAAGCGCAACGGCGGCGCCTTCGCGGCAACTTTCGCTTGGTCGAACGCGCCCCGTCTGGGTTCTTTGACCGTGAATACGAGCAGCAGGGCGAGCACGAAGCCGGGCAGAGCTGCCGCGACGAGTGTCATGCGCCAGCCGTACGCATGCGCGATTTGTGTTGCGAAGGTGAGATTTACCAGCGCCGCGAGCTGCGTGCCCGTTGCAAATACGGCCATCGCGGTCGCGCGCCGACGCGGCTCGAATGTATCCGCGATCATCGACACTGCTGTGGGACCGCCGCCGGCTTCGCCTACACCGACGCCGATTCGCGCGAGGACCAAATGCCACATGTTCTGAGCTGCCGCGCATAGCAACGTCATCGCGGACCAGGCCGACACGCATATTGCGGCAAGATTGCGCCGATTCACTCGATCGGCAAGCAGGCCCAGCGGAATGCCGGCCGCGCCCATGAAGATCGCATAAACCAAACCCATGATCGCACCGAGTTGACTGTCGGTGAGGCCGAACTCTGCGCGAATGGGTTCGATCAAAATCGTCAACACGATCTTGTCGAGAATCAAAAGCAGATTCAGCAGCGTCAGTAACGCCAGCAGGTAGTAGCGCCTTGCTGTGGAAGGTTCGGACGTGGCGGCCGAGGCGGGCAGCGTGACGCTGTGCGATTCAGTCATTCAACATCTCAGTGCGGTTGGGCAGTGACGGAGGCGATCGAAGCGCCCGCGTCAAATACAGACAACCTAAGGCGGCGAGTCTGTGAACCCGCGTCATCCTAATTACCAGCCTGTAGAAATTGTCTTAACCCGAATGCAGCGATATTCGATATAGACGCAGTCAATGTGACGTAAGAACATACGGCGATGACGAGTGCACGCCTCACGCATCTATACGTACACGTCCATCAGGGATGGCGCGTAACGATCGCCGTTAGTATCGGTGAGGCCGACTGGTGAAAAACGCAAAGCGTACCGACAAGGCTGCCGCATCGCTCGCAAAACTCGACATCGGCATGCTGTCCTCGCTGGACGCTTTGTTGAGCGAGCGTTCCGTCACGCGCGCCGCGCGCAAACTTGGACTTGCGCAGCCGAGCATGAGCAATGCGTTGTCGCGCCTGCGCGCAACGTTTGGCGATCCGCTCATCGTTCGCACCGGCGGGGAGATGGTACTGACGCGGCGAGCAGAGGCGATGCTACCTCGCGTGCGGTCGATCCTGCAGGAGATCGCACTGCTCAACATGCAGGCGGGTTTCGATCCGCAAACCTCCGCCGCGTCGTTTCATATCGCGGCGACGGACCATGCGAGCCTGGTTTTGATGCCGCAGATCATTGCAGAAGTCCGTAAAGAAGCACCTAACGTCCGTCTCATGACGTCCTCGCTCGATCGACACCAGCAAGGCACGCCTGGCGCACTCGTCTCAGAGCCGCACCTGCGCATGCATTGGGTGCGCTCCGCGCCGCAGGACTGGCACGCGCGCAAATTGCTCGACGAAACCATGGTGGTCATTGGGCGCCATGGTCACCCGGCGTTACAGGCGCCGCTGACATTGGAGCGCTTTCTCGAACTGGATCAAGTTGCGCTGTCGCCGAATTCGCCGGGCTTTCACACGCTGATCGACGTGGAACTCGAACGGCGCGGCTTGAAACGCCATGTCAAGATGTCATTGGCGCATTTCACGACGCTGCCATTCGTCATCAGCCAAACAGATTTCATCGCCATGTTTCCACGGCGCTTGTTGAAACGTTTCCAGGGGATAGCGCCTTTCGAGGTGGTTGAATCCCCGTTCCCGTTCGAACCGTTCACGACCTCGCTGGCTTGGCATCCGCGCTATCACCAGGATGAATCACATCGCTGGCTGCGCGAATTGATCGTGCGTGCAGCCAGTGTTGCCGAACAAACTGACTGATTGCTGAGGCCGGCCGAGCCCGCACATCGACGCATCACACGCGTCAATACCCTTCATTGCCTGGATCATCTAGTCCTGGCGCAGGACCTGACCGATGCTTTCGGCTCACCGCAGCCGATGGCTGCATCGTCGTCTGCTGTGTCACAAGATCGTTGCCCATGGAATATCGCTCAATCGGCGAAGACTTGCCGCCCATCTCCACGCTGTCACTCGGCTCTTGGAACACGTTCTCGCGAATGTCGTTCGAAGATTGCATGGCGCTGCTCGAACGCTCGCTCGAGTGCGGTATCAACTTTTTCGATGTCGCCTTTTACTGGGACAAGCCCCATACCGAGATCATTTTCGGCCGAGCGATGCAGGCATTGGGCGTATCACGCAGTGCGTACGTGCTTGCCGAGAAATTGTGGTTATGGGATTACCCGCAGCAATCCTTCGAGCAGCAGTTGCGTCGCTCGCTCGTGCGCCTGGGGGTCGACCATGTCGATCTGGTCATGGTGTCGCGCGCGAACCCCGGCGTCGATGTCGTTGAGATGGCCGAAGAAGTAGCTGCACTCGTCGAAAGCGGCCTGGCGCGCGGCTGGGGCATGACGAATTGGGAGGCCGCCGACATCGTGCGCATCGATGCAGAATTCAGCCGCCGCAACAAGCCGCGCCCGCGGCTGGTGCAGTTGCAATACAACGTGGCGCGCCGCTCGATCGTCGAAAGCGCAGCGATGTCCAACATGTTTGCCGAAACGAACGTCAAGCTGTGCGCCGCGTTCGCACTCGAGGGCGGCATTCTGGGCGGGCATTTGCAGCGCGAACGCGTGCAGCCGGCCGAGTTCGCCAACGGCAAGATGCCGCATGAGCGAAATATCGCGCGCGATGCGGGCGGTATTCGCGAGCAGATTCGCGCCAACATGCCGGCATTCACGGCGGCAGCGGCAACGCTTGGCGTAACACCTGCGCAGCTCGCACTCGCTTTCTGTTTGTCGCATCCAGCGCTTGGCACCGTGTTGACTGGCATTACGCGTCTAGATGATCTGGAAGAGAACATTGCTGCGATCGACCTGGCGAAACGGCGCGATGAGCTGCTGAGCGTCGTGCAACCATTTGGCATTGAGCAGTCGACGCACCCGGAATTGTTCTCTCCGTATCGCGCGTAATTAGCGCGCGTTACGAACTGGTCTGCCGAAGCATCACAACCACCAATGATGCCCATGCAACCGCTCTATGTGCCTCAGGGCTACCATCGAGATAAAGAAGTTCCGCCTTTTTTACACGATGCAGGTTCGACGGCGCGCACCTGGCAACTCGCGCTTTCAGCTAAAGCAAAAGGGTTATAGAAATGAATTCACAGCATCAAAAACATGATCATGCCGCGATCGACGCCGCAGCGCCGATGCGCTCGCTGGTAGCACGCGGTGTTGCGGCAGCGTTGTTGCTCGCGAGTGCGACTGCGATCGCGCAGAGCGATGACAATGCTGCACAGATCATGACGGTAGAGGAAATCGTCGTCACCGGCACGCATATTCGCGGTGTCACTGCGCCGGTCGGTTCCGATCTGACGGTCGTCGACTCACAAGCGCTGATGCAGTTTCCTGCAACGAGTGCAGTGGAAAGCCTGAACCGTCTGCCAGGATTTGCATCCATCGGCTACAACGCGGCGATGAAGACGGCGGCGGGCCCTGGTGCGCAAGCCGGTAACGCCTCGCGTGGTTCGGATATCAACCTGCGCGGCATTGGCCCGCGTGCCACGCTCGTCTTGTTCGATGGCGCACGGCGCCCACCGACAGGCACGACAGGTAAGGGCACTGATTCTTCGATGCTGCCGATGTTGGCGCTCGAGCGTGTGGAAGTCGTCGCGGATGGCGGTTCGGCGATTTATGGCTCGGACGCGGTCGCGGGCGTCGTGAACTTCGTGCCACGCAAGACATTCGACGGCATTCAGGGCCAGGTTCGCTATGGCTTTGCCGATGAGTACGACACTCAGTTCGGCGGCATCGTCGGCGGCCGCGAGTGGAGTGGCGGCGGTTTCGTGCTGTCTGCTGAGATCAATCGCCAATCGAATTTGTCGGGACTCGATCGCGGCTTCTTCCGTTCTGATCTGACGGCCAGTGGCGGTCGCGACTACCGCAGCACCAACTGCGGGAACATCGTAGTCGGCGGCGTGTCCTATGCCATTCCAGCAGGTGGTGTGACGCCGGCGACGGCAAATCAGCTGATTCCGAACACCGTGAACCGCTGCGAAATCACGCGGCAGGCGGACATCCTTCCCGAACAAGAGGTCAAGAGCATCTACGGTTCGTTCCAGCAAGAGATCGGCGATCGATTGACGCTGAACGTGCGCGGTCTGTGGTCGGAGCGCGAATGGACCACCATGGAGACCGAGGCGGGTTCACAGCACAATCACTCAACCGTCGTGGTGCCAGAGACGAATGCGTATTTCGTGCGTCCGCCGGGCACGACGGGGCCTGTGCAGGTCGGCTACAACTTTGGTCCGGATTACGGACTGATCGAATCGAACGGCGCGGTGGAATACAAGAGCATCGGCGCCGGACTCGAGTTTCAGATCTCCGACTCCTGGCGCGCATCCTTGAAGCACGATTATTCGGAGATCGACGATCGCTGGGCGACCATCGGTCTGTTCAATCCTGCGTTGACTGCGGCGCTGGCCAGCAGCGATCCCGACGTGGCGTTCAACGTGTTTGGTCCGGCGGGCTCGAATGGCTACGCGAAGGCGAGCGAGCTGTTCCGGAATTACTTTGACCCGACCGCGATGTATGAAATGAGCCAGACGCGCGCCAGCGTCGATGGTCAATTGTTCGATCTGCCTGCGGGCGCCGTGCGCGTCGCCTTGGGCGGTGAGTACTACGAACTGGAAACGGTGCAGGGCAATACGATTGGCGATGTGCGCACGCTGAATGAACGTGAGTTCTCGGTTCGCAATCGCTTCAAACGCGACGTGACGAGCGGTTTCGTCGAAGTGTTCGTGCCTGTCGTCGGCAATGCCAATGCCCTTACTGGCGTATCGAAGCTCGATTTCTCGGCGGCGGTGCGTTATGACGATTACTCCGATTTCGGCTCGACAACGAATCCGAAGTTTGGCGTGAACTGGGCGCCGATCGATTCGCTGCTCGTACGTGCCAGCTATGGCACCTCGTTCATCGCGCCCGCATTGGGCGATACGGTGTCGCCGTCGCTGGGCGGTGCGTTGACTTATGCAAGTCGCGTCGATCCGCTGTCACCGACAGGGGAAAGTGTCGGCGCGATCTGGACGGACAACAACGCCAATCTCAATCCTGAAGAAGCAGACACCTATTCGGTCGGCTTGGAGTACACGCCGGACTGGGTGCCGGGACTGACGTTGAAGAGCACGTACTTTTCGATCGACTACGACGGGCAAGTCGGCAATATCAACTCGAACACGGCGCTGCAAAACGCCAGTTCGGCCGCCTTCGTCACGCGCAATCCGACAGCGGCACAACTGGACGCCGCCGCGGCTACCGGTATTCGTATCGTCGGCACGCGTCCCACCGATGTAGCGTTCTTGATCGACGCGCGCCTGCACAACCTTGGCGGATCGCGCATGCGCGGTATCGACGGGTCGGCACGCTACGAGTGGCAGACGGGTTCGGCAAGCGTGTGGTCGGCGGAAGTGTCCGGCACGTATCTGCTGAAGTATGAATCGGCCGTGTTGCCGGACGATGCATACGTGAGCCGCTTGGATGAGATCTACAACCCGCTGCGTCTGAATTTGCGCGCGATGTTGGGTTGGTCGAACGGTCCGTTGTTCGCCGAGGGCGTGCTAAACCACACCGGCGGCTACAAGAACATGCTCGTGACCCCAGTTCAGGAAGTCGCGTCGTATTCCACGGTCGACGTGCGTGTGGGCGCCGATCTCAGTCAACTGTTCGACACTTTCTCGTTCGCGAAGAACACGACGCTTAGCTTGGAAGTCGTTGATCTGTTCGACAAGGAGCCACCGTTCGTCAACATCAACGGCGGTGTGGACCTCACGGCGATCAATCCGCTCGGTCGGCGCGTTTCGCTGACAGTTGGAGTACGTCTGTAATGCCTAGCCGCATCTCACCCCGCGCCATGCGAGTTCTGGAATTCGCCGCGACCTTATTGGTCGCGGTGATCCTGACAGTCTTCGCTGCGAATGCGGACGAAGCAGGTGCGGAAGAAAAGAAGGTCGAGTTGCCGGCGTCGCAACTCGATTACATGCCCGAAAGTATGGACAGCTCGGCGCTCTCCACGACGCGCGGCAAGACCTTTGGTTATCCGCCCGTCGACAAGAAGAAGTATCGGCACGATGAGATCTTCTATGAGGGAGCGGATCAGATCTGGCAGCCCTACATGGAATTCGAGAACGAATACGGACGCGTGGGAGTATCGACGCAAGGCGAGGCAGTGCGGACCAAAGGCCATCCCTTCTTCGTGCCGGCCAAGGATGGCAGCGGTCGCGCGTGTGTGACCTGTCACCAGCCGCGCGATGGTATGAGCTTGTCGCTCGATACGATTCAGCGGCTTTGGAAAGAATCCAATGGCCAGGCGCCATTGTTCGATGTGTGGGATGGTGCGAACTGTCCGGATGTGG
>CAZIXV010000111.1:0-11579 GCA_964543105.1 uncultured Steroidobacteraceae bacterium | reverse complement strand
ATCGCCGGAGATGGTCGCTGTCTCGACGAGCCGCTGATCGATCGCCTGCTCGGTCGCTTCGGTGGTTTGCGCATCGACGACGGCCGGATGCTCGTCGCGATCTTCGGGGTCCGCGACCCGGATGGTCGCGAAACCGAAGCGGCCGCGATCGGAGATGTGAATGCGGCGGATGGGCGTCGCATCGCGCTCGAATAGCGGCCAAACGTCCAATCCTTGAAACACGCGGCGGCTGCCATTCGACAACGCGGTCGTGCGCTCATCGAAACTCGGCTGATCATCGGCGCCGAACGGATGCGATTCGAGCAACGCAACCTTGAGATCGAGTTGCGCCAGCGCGACGGCAAGCGTCGCGCCGACGAGGCCGCCGCCGCAAATCGCTACGTGTTTGGTCGTACCGGACATGGATGATTCCGTCACCTCAGCTCGCCTGCATGAGCTTTTCGACCTCATCGGGCGTCTTCGCCAGGCCCGCCGTCAAAACTTCATAACCCTCGCGAGTGACAGCGACGTCGTCTTCGATGCGAATGCCGATGTTCCACCAACGCTTGTGCACGCCTTTCAGCCCCGCCGGAATGTAAATACCTGGCTCCACCGTCATGACCATGCCTGGTTCGAGCACGCGCCACTGATCGCCCACTTTGTAATCGCCGACATCGTGTACATCCATGCCGAGCCAATGGCCGGTGCGATGCATGTAGAACTTCCGGTAGGCCCCTTCCTTGATCAGCGTCGGCACCCTGCCCTTGAGCAGCCCGAGTTTCACGAGCCCCTGTGTGATGACTTTGACCGCAGCATCATGCGGCTCATCCCAGTGATTGCCGGGGATGGTTTTTTCGATCGCTGCGTACTGCGCTTCGAGCACGATCTCATAGACCGCGCGCTGTTCAGGCGTGAAGCGGCCATTGACTGGGAAAGTACGCGTAATGTCGGACGCATACAGTTCGTATTCGCACCCGGCGTCGATCAGCAGCAGATCTCCATCGCGTAGCTCATTCGAATTCTCGTGGTAATGCAGAATGCAGGTGTTCTCGCCCCCGCCGACGATCGGGTGATAAGAGATGTCCGCGTGATTACGCTGAAACTCGTGTACGAGCTCGGCCATCACTTCGTATTCCATGCGGCCGGGCCGCGTAAAGCGCATCGCACGTTGGTGCGCGGAAACGGCCACCTGTGCGGAGTGACGCATCAGATCGAGTTCCGCTCGAGACTTGTACAAGCGCATGTCGTGCAGCCAGTGATCGAGCGCGACGAATTCCTGCGGCGGATGCACCCCTGTGCGCGCTTGCGTCTTGAGTCCGTTCACCCAGCCGATGACGCGCTGGTCGAATTCCGGATGCAGCCCCATGGTGTAGAACACACGAGTGGAGTTCTCCATGAGCCCCGGCAGGATGTCGTCGATGTCGCTGATCGGAAAGGCATCATCGGCGCCAAAGTCGCGAGTGGCGCCTTCTGGCCCTGCGCGACGACCATCCCAGGTTTCGCGTGCCGGATCGCGATCGCGGACGAACAGCACGTATTCACCGTGAGGACGCCCGGGAATCAGGACGGCGACTGCTTCGGGTTCGGCAAAGCCGGTGAGGTAATAGAAATCGCTATCGGGGCGGTAGTGATATAGGACGTCGCTATTGCGGGATTTTTCCGGAACCGCGGGAAGGATCGCGATCGCACCCTTGCCCATCATTTTCATCAGTTGTTTGCGGCGTCGCGCGAACTCGTCTTTGCGCATCGTGACCTTGTTCGAAGACATGGGGATCAATGAAAGCGATTGAGTGACTCGTCCGCGTCGTCTGAATCGTCTAGATCGTCCGGCCTATTCGACTCGGGATCGTCGTCGTCCGTAGTTAACGCGTCGCCTTGGAATGCCGCGTGATCTGGGTCGGCGTCGCGCACTGGCGCCAACTCTTCGTGGACCAACTGCACCCCGGCGCGCACATACTCAACGATCTCCGCATATGAGACTTCCTCTTCCTCGCTCGCGGCACCTACATCGACGCTGGCGCGCGCAATGTGCGTGATATCGCGCAACACTTCCTCGACCGTTCCCTTCAAGTAATCCGACGGCACCGGATTGCCGGTGCCAAAGCCATAAAGAAAGCCTTGGCACCATTGCGCGAGGGCGCTTGCTCGCGCTTCGAGCGGCTCATCGTCATCGGGTAGTAGCGGCACGAATTCCATCGCCACGCCAGTCAACGCGCTGTGGGTGTCGTCGAACAACAGGTGCAGCGCCGAATCGTCACGCAAATTCACGTCCTCATCGCCTGAGATGACGACAAGTTCATCGAGCCAGCGCTCGAAGGTGTAACTGGGCGCAGTGCACAACGCACCGACGAGACATCCATGCCCTTCAGCGGCCACGACTTGCGAACCGGCCCGTTCCAGCACGGTTGCGATTTCACGAAAGGTCACTTGTAACATCGGGTTATGTTAGCACTCGCCTCACTGGGCGCGCGCGTTGCGTCGGTTTGACCACCTCGCCACACCCACCCATAATTCCCGCGACTTCTTCCGGCCGCATTCAGGCCATTTTTCAGCTCGTCTTTCTGAACTTCCGGGGCCTTTCATGACGCAACCAGCGACGGGTACCGACCAGGAAATGCAATTGCTCGCAAGCGGCATCGATGAGCTGCTGAAGCTCATGAGCCAGATGCGCGAAGAGAACCGCGCCTTGCGACAGCGCATCGACGGCCTCATGTCCGAGCGTGCATCACTGCTGCAGAAAAACGAGCAAGTGCGCGCGCGGGTCGAAGCGATGATCGGCAGGCTCAAAGCAATGGAGCACGGCGCATGAACGACCGCATGGTGCGTGTGAGCGTACGAATCCTTGAGAAGGAATATCAGGTTGCTTGTCTGCCGGAGGAGCGCTCGGAGTTGCTCGACTCGGCCGAATTCCTGAATGCGAAGATGCGCGAGATCCGCGACGGCGGAAACATCCTGGGTCTTGATCGGATCGCTGTCATGGCCGCGCTGAACCTCTCACACGAATTGCTGAAACTGCGCAATCGAGGCGAGACGGAGCACGATGAGACGGGGCGCAAAGTGCGTCAGCTGCGCGAGCGTGTCGAGTCCGCGCTAGAGAAGGGCCAGCAGCTCGACTTTTGATCAGCGCACTTGAATGTTGCAGTCGCGACGCAATTCATCGGACTGCGACGCCGCCGAAACTTTCGCGCGCCGTTGCCGTTATCATCATTGAAGTTCTCGCAATCACGACGCTAGCTTCGCCCGACTAGACGCAATCGCGGATTCAGTGCAGATTGCGAGCTAGCGAAACGCTTCGCGAGACATCGGACTTCGGTCCGATTCGCATCGATTAAGTATGGCGCCGCCTGCGGTGTTCGACATGTGTCGGGTTACCTCTCGACCCTAATGTAAACACCCTCGGGGCACGGACTCGCGGCAGCATTGTGCAAGCCCATCCTCGGATGGGAAGCCTTAGCTGCAGCGGCTGCGTCCCACCTATTGCTCCGTGTCGAGAGCAATGGCTCATGACGGCACAGGCGGGTGGCGCCTCCCCTCTTCGCATCTTCTTCTCGATCTCCACTCAACCCGCGCGAGCGCGTGTGGTTGCGCTGCCGTATCCGATGCGAAAGACTTTCGCTTGTGACCATCCTCCCTTCATCCTTGCTGACTTCGCCGCCGCGCGATCCATTCATCGACCTGCTGTGATCCCGGACCGTGACGAGCTACGACGGACGATGCGAAACGTCCGCCGCAATATCCCCATCGCGACGCGGCGCGCTGCCGCCAGACGCATCGCCGTGCTGGCCGATCGCGCCTATTTACTGAAACCCGGCACTCGCATTGCGGCGTATCACGCCTATGGCGCGGAAGTGGATCTCACGCCGCTCATTCAGCGTGCGTGGCAACGACATTGCTCGGTTTTTCTACCGGTCATCACCGACCCGCGGCGTTCGCGAATGGACTTCTTTCGCTATGACGCCGAGACAATGCTGGCATCGAACGCCTTCGGCATTCCCGAACCACCCGCAGATCCATCCGAGCGCATCGTCCCGCGACATCTCGATGTCGTCTTCATGCCGCTCGTTGCATTTGACGTGAACGGCTGGCGGCTGGGCAGCGGCGCCGGCTTCTATGATCGTTGCTTGCAGCATCTGCGTCCGGCGCGGTTGTGGCGACGCCCGAAACTCATCGGTGTTGCGTACACGCAGCAACAAGTGGAGCGGCTCGAGTTCTGCCCGTGGGATGTCCCTATGGATGGAATCATTACGCAAGACTTCTTCAAGCGCTTCTCTATGTCTCGATCTGGAGCGATCCCATGCAGTACTGGTTGATGAAATCCGAACCCGACGTCTTCAGCATCGATCATCTGGCGCGAATGAAGAATCAGACGAGCGCATGGGACGGCGTTCGCAACTTTCAGGCCCGAAATTTCCTGAAGAACGACATGAAGGTCGGCGACCGCGCGTTTTTTTATCACTCGAGTTGCGCCGTGCCGGGCATTGCCGGGGCGATGAAGATCGTTCGCGAGGGATATCCCGATAAAACACAGTTCGATCCCAAGGATGATCACTACGATCCGGCCAGCAAGCGGGAGGCGCCGCGTTGGTATGTCGTCGATGTGCAGTTCGAGAAGAAGTTCGATCGCATCATCTCGCTCGAAGAGCTGCGATCGCATGCCACGGGTAAGTTGAAGGACATGATAGTGCTCAAACGAGGCAATCGACTCTCCATCACACCGGTCACCAAGAGCGAATGGGACTTCATCAACTCACTCATATGAATGTGTGCGCGATCACACGGTGACGAAGATGCAAAACAAATTCGCAAGCACTACTTGCTTGGTGTTTTTAGTTTATGTATATACTGCGCCCGGACTAACTCGACATGGAGATAATGACTATGGCAACTAAAGCGAAGAAGACAGCAAAGAAGAAAGGCACCAAGAAGAAGGCTGCCAAGAAGAAGTAATTTCTTCCTGCTGTTGATGATGAAGACTGTGCCCGCGAAAGCGGGCACAGTCGTTTCGGGCCCCTGGAAAAATAGGCATTTCCTCACTCCCTCGAATGAGAGTCCACATGAGCGCAGATCGCAAGAAGCAAGTCGCCGCCGAAGCCGCCCTTACCTACGTGCACGATGACTCGATCATCGGCATCGGCACCGGATCGACGGTGAACCTTTTCATCGACGCGCTGGCCGCGCGCAAAGTGCGCATTCGAGGCGCCGTTTCGAGTTCGGAAGCCTCGACCGCTCGCCTGAAAGCCCACGGCATCGAAGTGCTGGATCTCAACTCGACGGGCGATCTCGATCTCTACGTAGATGGTGCAGATGAATCCGACCGACACCTGCGACTGATCAAGGGAGGCGGCGCCGCACTCACCCGGGAGAAGATCGTCGCCGCCGCTTCGCGCCGATTCGTGTGCATCGCAGATGAGTCGAAGCTCGTCGATGTACTTGGGCGCTTTCCGTTGCCGGTCGAGGTCATCCCGATGGCGCGCTCCTATGTCGCGCGACAACTCGTCAACCTCGGTGGACACCCCGTGTGGCGCGAACAAGTCGTCACGGATAACGGTAATCACATCATCGACGTGCATAACCTACGTATCGTCGACCCACCGGCGCTCGAAACGACCATCAATCAGTTCGCCGGCGTAGTCACCGTCGGGCTCTTCGCTCATCGCAAAGCCGATGTCCTCATTCTCGGCACGGACAGCGGCGCCAAAACTCTCGAGTAGCGCTTCGGAGTTTTCGAATCAGACCCAAAGGGCCCTACGGGGCCCTTTTTCTTGAGCATTTCACCTGAGGTCGAACCGATGGACGCTCTTTCACAATCCAACCCCAGCGCCTGGCGACTTCGTTATCCCGAACCGACATCGCCATCCAACTGCATCCGCAACATTTCGTTTTCCGCAACGTCCGACGCGGAGCGCGTGTTGGATGTGTACCTGCCGACGCTCACGTCTCATCCTCCTGGGGTGGTGATCGTCTCGGGGTACCCATCGCGCGGACTCAAACAGCACTTCGGTCGATCGGCGCGCGAGTTCGGATCGGCGGTCTCATGGAGTGAAGCATTGGCCGCCGAAGGCATCGCAGCGATCACGTATGACGCTGTCGATCCGATCGTCGATCTTCCTGCCGTCTTGGACTGGGTTCGCGACCGAGGCGGTGCCATCGGAATCGATGTCGAGCGCATAGGCGTGTTCGCCTGTTCCGGCAACGTCCCGACTGCCTTGATGAACCTGAATCGCAAACTACGCTGCGCCGCCTTGCTCTATGGGTTCATGCTCGATGCACCGGGTACGACGCACGTCGCCGATGCGGCACATCAATTCGGTTTCGCATACCCGTCGATCGAGATCGAACGAATCGATTCATCCGTACGCACTCTCATCGTTCGTGCCGGACGCGATACCTTCAGTGGGTTGAACGACAGCATCGATCACTTCATGCGCGCTAGTCTCGAACACAATCTGCCCTTGCATCTCATCAATCATGCGACCGGCGTACATGCCTTCGATCTGCTCGATGACAGCGCAACAACGCGCACAGTGATCACTCAGGTGCTGCAGTTCGTCAAGGATGCGCTGGGGGTCAACGTTTAGAGATCCGCGGTTCGGATGCGGGCTCAACTTGCGAAGCGCATCGCTGTCTTTACGCGCTCGCAAACCGCACAAGCATCTCGTCAGCCGCGCCGAAGAAGAATGAAAGCAGTCCGATGCTTGCTATATGCAGCGCGCTCTTTCGCAGCCGGAGGCGGGGCGTTCTTCTGGTCGATCCGGCAGTATCGGAAGGGCACCCAAGGTTCGCGCGGGTGATGCATCAAACAAAAAGGCCGACGGTGTGGGGCGGCTCGTTGGAACACTAGGATGACTTGCGCACCATGTGCCTCGCCTTCGGGCCAACATTCGTTGCGAATGTTGTTCAAATTTGCTTCCTGCAAATTTAGTCGAACCTAGGAGCCCCAGGTTCGCGGCCTACTCCTCGCCAAACAAAAAAGGCCCGACGGTGTCGGGCCTTTTTGCGGGGGACTAGGATGACTCGGCACATCCATGTGCCTCGCCCTTCGGGCCAACATTCGCGACCGCGAATGTTGTTCAAATTTGCTTCCTGCAAATTTAGTCGAACCCAGGAGCCCTAGGTTCGCGGCCTACTCCTCGCCAAACAAAAAAGGCCCGACGGTGTCGGGCCTTTTTTGTTTGGCTGGGGGACTAGGATTCGAACCTAGGTTGACGGAGTCAGAGTCCGTAGTCCTACCGCTAGACGATCCCCCAAGTTCAATCGAGCTCAGGCGGGTCGCTCTTGCGCATCCTTGCGCTGGCGGCATCCGGACCTCGGTCCATTTCGATGCCGCTCGAGCGATCGAAGCGATTAACGCTTCGAGAACTGCGTGCCGCGACGTGCCTTGCGGAAACCAACCTTCTTACGTTCGACTTCACGCGCATCGCGCGTCACGTAGCCGGCATCGCGCAGCTGCTTGCGCAGCGTCTCATCGTATTCGATCAACGCGCGAGTCAGACCGTGGCGAATCGCACCCGCCTGGCCGGTGGTGCCACCGCCCTTCACGGTCACGTTGACGTCGAACGTGTTCGTGAGTTGAACGAGTTCGAGCGGCTGGCGGACGATCATACGAGCCGTTTTGCGGCCGAAGAACTCATCGAGCGTGCGATCGTTGATCGTGATGTTGCCGTTGCCTGGACGCAAGAACACGCGAGCGCTGGAAGTCTTACGTCGGCCGGTGCCGTAATGCTGGGTAGTCGCCATGATAGGTGGTGCCTGTTACGAATCTTAGAGTTCGAGCGCTTTGGGCTGCTGCGCGCTGTGCGGATGCTCGCCGCCGGCGAAAACATGCAGCTTCTTGAACATCTTGCGACCGAGGGAGTTCTTCGGAAGCATGCCTTTGACGGCGAACTGAATCGCGCGCTCGGGATGCTTTTCGAGCAGCTTTTCCAGGCTCGTCGACTTCAGGTTGCCGATGTAGCCCGTGTGATGGTGATAGAACTTGTCCGTCAATTTCCGGCCGGTGACACGCACCTTGCCCGCATTGAGGATGATGATGTGATCGCCTGTGTCGACGTGCGGGGTGTAGGCGGCCTTGTGCTTGCCGCGCAAACGGGTCGCCACTTCTGACGCCAAACGGCCCAATGTCTTGTCCGTCGCATCGACAACGAACCAGTCACGACGCACCGTGGCCGCGTTCGCGAATACGGTTCTCATTGAATTCTCCGGGAAAATCTCTAGCCGAGGGGCGAAAGGCCGGCAAGTCTAAAGGACGATCTGCGGCTTTGCAAACAGCACGATGAGCAATTTTGCACGCCGCTCAGGAGCCTCGGGGAGCACCTTCCTCACTGACATATAATATGTGCGTCATGTCACTGCCCACGACCACCGATTCCATCCTCTCCCCTTCGAACCGGCGGCTTTCGCCACTCGATCGACTCATCGCCGCGGCCGATCAAGCGTCTCGAACGCTGCTCGCCCCTAATGTGGCGGATCGCCCATACCCGGCGGAGGGTTTGCCCGAAACCATCGAGGCCGAATCCGATCGCCGCCACGTGGCAGCGCTGATGCGCGTGAATCATACAGGTGAAATTGCCGCACAGGCCCTATATCAAGGGCAAGCGCTCGTTGCCGCAGGTGAGACGACTCGGCAAGCGTTGCTCGACGCCGGCCGTGAAGAGACCGACCACCTCGTGTGGTGCGAGCAACGGGTGCGCGAACTGGGCGGGCGCACCAGCCTCTTGACGCCGCTTTGGTACGGCGGCTCTTTCGCGATCGGCGTGCTGGCCGGACTCGCCAGCGACCGCACGAGTCTCGGCTTCGTTGCCGAAACGGAACGCCAAGTCGTCGAGCACTTGAACTCCCATCTCGAACAATTACCGACCGGCGATGAGCGCTCACGCGCGATCATCCAGAAGATGAGCGACGATGAAGCGCGCCACGGTCACGATGCCATCACAGCAGGCGGTGTTGCTCTGCCAACGATCACGCGCGCACTGATGAAGCTAACCGCGAAAGTCATGACACGCACCGCGTATTGGATCTAACATCATCACAACGAGAACGACACTCACTACGTGAGCGCCAAATTATTCAAATGCTTGCGGTAAGGGCGTAAGCTGTATTAAAAGGCGCGCACGACATAAAATCGCGACGATTTCTCGTCACATCGTTAGAACACCGTTGCAGGGGTGAATAATGGAAGAAGGCGCAAGGCCATTGAGCGATATTCCAGCAATCAACCGGTTCTTGAGCTACTGCCGAATTCGTACAGTGCCCTCAAAGACGGTTGTCATCCACGCTGGCGACTTACCCGATGTGTTGTATTACATCGTCAGCGGCTCGGTCGAAGTAATGATCGAAGACGAGGAAGGCAACGAGATGGTGTTGGCCTACCTCAACAAAGGGCAATTCTTCGGTGAGATGGGCTTGTTCTACGAACAACCCACGCGCAGCGCATGGGTCCGCACTCGTCAACAGTGCGAGCTCGCTGAAATGACCTATCCCCGCTTCCGGCAACTTGCAGCAGAAAGCCCGGGTCTCGTTTTCGAACTCGCGACGCAACTTGCCACTCGCCTCGATCGCACCAATCGCAAACTCGGCGACCTCGCTTTCGTCGATGTCACCGGCCGTGTGGCTCACGCGATCATGGATCTGTGCAACGAGCCCGATGCCATGACGCATCCAGAAGGCATGCAGATCAAGGTGAGCCGTCAAGAATTGTCACGGCTCGTCGGATGCTCGCGCGAGATGGCGGGTCGCGTTCTCAAAGTGCTCGAAGATCAGGGGTTGCTGCGTGCGACCGGCAAGACCATCGTCGTCTTCGGAGCGCGGCCGAAAATGAAAACGAAGCCGCCGCTTGCCACAGCGTCCAGCCGTACCGCGGCACGCGATCGTGCAACCGACGACGATTTCGACGATGAAGATTGAGCTGCGGGCACCCTGCCCGCATCGAGATTGATCAGGAAACGGGCGCTGCGGCGCCCGTTTTCATTTCTGACTTTATGCGCGGCGCTCAGCTATCACGCGCTGTTCGCTTTCGCGATTTCTTTGCGCATCGCTTCGATGGTGGTGCGATAGTCTTTGGAGCCGAAGATCGCCGAGCCTGCGACGAAGGTATCCGCGCCGGCCGCGGCAACCTCAGCGATGTTATCGACCTTCACACCGCCGTCGATTTCCAGACGGATCTCACGGCCGCTCGCACGGATACGCTCGCGCACCTCGCGCAATTTCGGCAACGCGGAGGGAATGAAGCGCTGTCCACCGAAACCGGGGTTCACCGACATGATCAAAATCATGTCGAGCTTCTCGATGACGTGATCGAGCCAGTTGAGCGGCGTCGCCGGATTGAATACCAGACCAGGGCGACAACCGTGCTCGCGAATCAACTCGATCGTGCGATCGACGTGCTCCGTCGCTTCGGGATGAAACGTAATCCACGTGGCGCCTGCTTTAGCGAAATCCGGAATGATGCGATCGACGGGTCGCACCATGAGATGCACATCGATCGGCGCAGTGATTCCATGCTTCCTCAGTGCTTCGCACACCAACGGACCGATCGTGAGATTCGGCACGTAATGATTGTCCATTACGTCGAAGTGGACGCTGTCGGCGCCCGCATCGAGTACGGCGGTGACTTCTTCACCCAGGCGAGCGAAGTCGGCGGAAAGAATCGAAGGGGCAATCCAGGGCGTGGGCATGGCTCAGGTCTTTCGCAAATGAATCCAGCACGGAAGTGATGTGCGGCGAGGGACGCAACGTTACACCATCGATCCGCTCACTTCGATCCGGTCACCTCATACGGGCGCGTGATCGGACTTGCCTGGCAGCAAACTCACTTCGCGCTACGTGCATCACGGACGACTTCATATGCAGCGCGAATCTGATGCGTCTTTTCTTCCGCCAGCTTCATCATCGATTCCGGCAAGCCCTTCGCATGCAGCTTGTCGGGATGATTCTGATTCATGAGGCGTCGGTAGGCTTTCGTGACTTCCGCGTCGCTTGCAGTGTGAGCGACACCAAGCACCGCGTACGCATCCTGTAAACGTTTCAGCGCAGGCTGCGTTGGCGCTTTTGGCGCGGCGCGCTGCATGCGCAACAACGCTTCGATCTGTACGAGCTCATACGCCGACACGTCGAGCAAGGCGCACGCGCGCAGCAGCAAGCGCCGCTGCGCTGGGTGTACGTCGCCTGACCACAGCGCGGCCTGGAGCTGAATTTGGATGAACATGCGTCGTAGATCTGGGCGATCGCTGCAAAGCGTGCCAAGTTCGCGCATGCTGCTTTCGAAGGGAAAATCGCCGCGCTTGCCTTGCGTGAAAAGCTCGATCGCCTGCTGCACTTCGCGATCGCCCAATTGCAGCTCGGCCATCATCGCGCGCGCGGCGCGGATCTCGTCCTCTGACACACGACCATCAGCCTTCGCAACACACCCCATGACTTGAAAGGTCGAGCGAAAGAAGGCGTCCTGCACCGCGCGTGAGCCGGCGCGCGCAGGGTTCGGTGCGTCGACCTTCGAAGTCGCTTGGGCATCGAACAAATGGCCGATGAAAGCGCCGGCAAGAGCACCGGCTGGACCGCCCGCGAAGATACCGACCAGCGCCCCGAAGGCTTTGCCATGCCAATTC
>CAZIXV010000110.1:0-11607 GCA_964543105.1 uncultured Steroidobacteraceae bacterium | reverse complement strand
ATCGCTGTGACGGTCAACCGTCAGCCGTCAACGGTCAACCGACCGGGTCAGCCGGCATCGGCAATTCGCAGGGGTGCGAGATCGTCGGCTTCGACGGAAGTCAGGAACTCGCGGACGAAGTGGAGCGGATAGCGGCGGCCTGCGATGTAGTCCTCGACACAGCGCAACACCATGGGCGTGCGCAAACGCAGGCTGTGGGCGCGGATTTGTTCGTGGCTCATCCAGAGGGCGCGTTCGATGCCACGGTCGAGACGGCGATGCGGATCATGCGTGGTGACTTTGCCGGCGAAAGTGAAGCGCATGTACGAGCGCTGCTTTTCAGGTTGATCCCAGAAATACGCGCCGACCAGATATTCAGGAAGGAAATTCCAGGCGGTCTCTTCGAGCGCTTCACGAATCACCGCCGTGACGAGTTGTTCACCGCGCTCGACGTGGCCCGACGGTTGATTGAACACCAAGCGTTGCGAGATACGTTCTTCGACCAGCAAGAACTGGCCGTTTCGTTCGACGATGGCTGCGACTGTCAGATCGGGTCGTAGTGACATTTCGAGTGGATCCAGGGTGTTAGCGCCATTTTGTAAGGTGAAAGCCTATCACTCTCACCTCACATGCATATTGGACTGGCGTCACACGATGGGCGCTCGCTCAAATATCACGAGCGAGTTTTTCCGCTAATCCGACGTAATTCGCAGGGGAAAGCTTCGACAACGCGTCTTTCGCTTCATCGGGCAGCGACAGTCCAGCCACGAATTGCCGCAGCGATTCAGGCGTCACGCGTTGGCCGCGAGTCAGTGCCTTCAATTGCTCGTAGGCATTTTCGACACCGTAGCGGCGCATGACGGTTTGAATCGGCTCCGCCAGCAATTCCCAGTTTGCATCTAAATCCTCGGCGAGCTTGGTTTGATCCACGTCGATGCGATCAAGACCGCGTTCGATCGATCTCCACGCGATCAATGAATGCGCAGCGCCGACGCCTACATTGCGCAGCACGGTCGAATCGGTGAGATCTCGCTGCCAGCGCGATACCGGCAATTTATCGGCAAGAAAGCGCAGCAGTGCATTCGCCAGCCCAAGATTGCCTTCGCCATTTTCGAAATCGATGGGATTGACCTTGTGCGGCATCGTCGAAGAGCCGACTTCGCCAGCGACGACGCGTTGCTTGAAATAGCCGATCGAAATGTAACCCCACATATCGCGGCACAGGTCGATCAACACCGTATTGATGCGCGCCAAGGCGTCGAAGTATTCCGCCGTCCAATCGTGCGGTTCGATCTGCGTCGTGTACGGATTCCACGTCAAGCCAAGCGACTCCACGAATCCTTGACCGAGCTGCGCCCAATCGACATCCGGATAGGCAACCAAATGCGCGTTGAAATTGCCCACCGCGCCATTGATCTTGCCTTCGATGGCAACGGCGGCGAAGCGCGCGCGCTGGCGCTGTAATCGATAAGCGAAGTTCGCGATTTCCTTGCCGAGTGTGGTCGGCGTCGCCGGCTGACCGTGCGTGCGCGACATCATCGGCAATGCCGCATTGGCGTGCGCAAGCGTGCGCAAGCGTTCGATCAACGTATCCAGGCGCGCGAGCAGCACGTCATCGCGTGCTTCCTTCAACATGAGCGCATAGCTGAGGTTATTGATGTCTTCCGAGGTGCACGCGAAGTGGACGAATTCGCGGCGTGCGGTCCACGCGGGCACCGTATCGAGCCGACGCTTGACGAAGTATTCGACCGCCTTCACATCATGATTGGTCTCGCGCTCGATGCGTTTGACTTCGGCGGCTTCGTCATCCGAAACGCCGGCGGCGAGTTCATCGAGGAGGGCGAGCGCTGCACCCGGCAAATCGCGTAATTCACTGATGCCGCGCTCGGCGGCGAGGGCTTTCAGCCATAGCGCTTCGACGCGCACACGCTGACGGATGAGTCCTCGCTCGCTGAAGAGCGGACGAAGTTCGGCGGATTTATCGGCGTAACGACCGTCGATCGGTGAGATCGCGTGGAGTGATGTAGTCACGAAACGGGTAGAGCCTGGCGTTCAAGGTTGGAAAATGCGGGGTCGCCCGCATGCGGGCTAGAATCATACCGCACGCACCGTGGAGCGTGCTCGAAGGAGCATTCGCAAATGACAGACGATGAGTTTCGAATCGAGCACGACAGCCTCGGCAAGCTGAAAGTCCCGAACACTGCACTGTGGGGCGCCCAGACCCAGCGTGCAGTCGATAACTTCCCAATCAGCGGTTTGCGGATGCCGCGCGGCTTCATTCGCGCACTCGGCCTCATCAAATGGGCCGCTGCCACGGCCAATCACGAACTCGGATTGCTCGACGCCAAACGCGCCGCGGCCATCCAGAAGTCCGCGCTCGAGGTCGCCGATGGCAGACATGATGCGCAGTTTCCCATCGACGTCTTCCAGACGGGATCGGGGACCAGCAGCAACATGAACGCCAACGAGGTGATCGCACACATCGCCTCGCGTTACGCCAATCTCGAAGTTCATCCGAACGATCACGTCAATATGAGCCAAAGCTCGAACGACGTAATTCCCACTGCGATTCATCTGAGCGCACTCATCGGCATCGAACAACATCTGCTACCGGCACTCGCTTATCTGAGCGCCGTCATCTCACGACGCATCAGCGATGTCGGCGAGTTGGTCAAAACGGGGCGCACGCATCTCATGGACGCGATGCCCGTGACCTTCGGGCAGGAATTCAGCGGCTGGCTCACGCAAATCGAACACGGCAGCGCACGCATCATGGCGGCTCGCGCACGTTTGCAACTGGTCGCGCTGGGGGGCACTGCGGTAGGCACTGGCATCAATGCGCATCCAAAATTTGGTGTGCGCGCGGCGAAGTACCTGTCGACCAAGAGCGGGCTCGACATCAAACCCAATCCGAATTATTTCGAAGCACTGTCAGCGCAAGACGCGGCCGTCGAGCTGTCGGGACAGTTGAAGACCGTCGCCGTCTCGCTGATGAAGATCGCGAATGACCTGCGTTGGATGAACAGTGGACCGCTCGCAGGGCTCGGCGAGATCGCGCTGCCGACATTGCAGCCGGGCAGCAGCATCATGCCGGGCAAGGTGAACCCCGTGATTCCCGAAGCCGTGGCTATGGTGGCCGCGCAAGTGATCGGCAACGACACGACGATTACGATCGCCGGGCAGTCCGGCAATTTTCAATTGAATGTCATGTTGCCGGTCATCGCATACAACCTCGTGCAAAGCATCGAGCTGCTCTCGAATGGCGCGCGCTCGCTCGCGGACTCTGCAATTGCGGGCCTCACGATCAACGAAGCACGCGTCAACGATGCGCTGGAGCGCAATCCTATTTTGGTTACTGCACTCAATCCGGTCATCGGCTACGAAGCCGGCGCGAAGATCGCCAAGCAAGCGTATGCGGAAGGCCGGCCGGTGCGAGAGGTCGCAGCACAGAACACGGATCTCAGCGCAGAAGACCTCGCGCGCCTGCTCGACCCAAGCGCATTGACGAAAGGCGGCATCGCCGAGGGCAACGGCTGAGTGGAAGATCGACTGCGTTTACGACGCCTGATCGAGGAGCGACTGCAGGACACACGGCCTGCAGTCGATCCGGGATTGGCATTTCCAGCAGGCGTGCCGCCGGATGTCGATCCGGCCATCAAACAATTCTTCCCAGCGGCGCCGATCGCGGCGGCCGTGCTCGTGCCTATCGTCGATCACCCGAGCGGACTGACCGTCTTGCTCACGGAGCGGGCATCGCACCTGAAACATCATCCAGGCCAAATCAGCTTTCCCGGCGGACGCATCGAGCCGCGCGATGGCGGACCGCTCGAAGCTGCACTGCGTGAAACGGAAGAAGAGATCGGACTGCCCCGCGAACATGTGCGATCCGTTGGCTACCTCGATCCACACCTGGTGTTGACCGGCTACTGGGTCACACCCGTGGTCGCCTTCGTGCAACCGGGCTTCGAATTGCGCTTGGATGCGAGCGAAGTAGCCAGCGCTTTCGAGGTCCCGCTCACGCACGTGCTCGATCCAGCGAATCACCACTCACGTGAGCGCAAGATCGGCAATCTTCCATTCCAGGTGTATGACATTCCCTTCGGTACGCATCACATTTGGGGCGCGACCGCCGGCATGTTGATCGCATTGCATCGAGTACTGACTACAAGCAGTTGACGGTTGACGGTTGGCCGTTGACAGTCAGAAGCGGCCCGTGTACTTCTGACCGTCAACTGTCAACTGTCAACTGTCATCCGCAAACCATGTCTTCGATTGCACGTCTACTCCAAATCATGAGCCGTCTGCGCGATCCCGAACACGGATGCCCGTGGGATCTGCAGCAATCCTTCGCGACCATCGCGCCGTACACGATCGAGGAGGCATATGAAGTTGCCGATGCGATCGAGCGTAACGATCTGCCAGCGTTGCGCGATGAATTGGGTGATCTCCTGTTTCAGGTCGCGTTTCATTCGCAGTTAGCGAAAGAACAAGGGGCATTCGACTTCGATGCAGTCGTCACCGCGATCTGCGACAAGATGGAACGGCGTCATCCGCATGTGTTCGGCGAAGCATCGATCGAATCAGCGGAAGCGCAAACAGTCGCATGGGAGGAACAGAAACGGCGCGAGCGTGCTGCAAAGCGAATGGGTGTCTTGGCCGATGTGCCGGTCTCCCTGCCTGCGCTCACACGCGCGAACAAGCTGGGCAAGCGCGCAGCACAAGTCGGCTTCGAGTGGCCGGACGTCACTGGCGCGCTCGAGAAAGTCGAAGAAGAAATCCGCGAACTCAAACACGAAGTCGCAGCCGGCGTCGATCGCAACGCCATCGCGGATGAACTCGGCGATGTGCTGTTTTGCATCGTCAATGTCTGTCGATATCTAAATGTCGATCCCGAAACCGCGCTACGAGCGACGAACGCCAAGTTCGAACGTCGCTTCGGCTACGTCGAGCAGCGCCTGAAGGAGCAGGGGCGCACACCCGAACAGGCAACGCTCGAGGAGATGGATCGGTTGTGGGAGGAGGGGAAGAAAAAAGTTGACGGTTGACGGTTGAGGGTTGGCAGAACGGAGCAAAGCTGACACAGAGCCTCCCTTCTTGTTCTGACGGCCAACCGTCAACTGTCAACCGGCAGAAGATTCAGTCTCCATTCACTCCTCCCGTCCTACCTTGGCTCCCAAGCTCGGCATCCAATGAGCTTTTGAGGGAGAGAACGATGCGTATTACGCGGACTTTGATCGTCATCACCGGACTTACCGTGTCAGCCGTTGCGCTGGCCGCACCGCCGCCGTGGTCAAAGGCGCGGCAGCATCGTGTGCACGATGGATACGACTACGCTCGCGTCGTGCGTGCCGAGCCGATCGTCCGACAGGTGCGCGTCGAAGTGCCGCGGCATGAATGCTGGGATGAAACGCGTTACGTCGAGTCGCGCCCGCACATTTCAGATCCCGCCGTGGGCGGTCGCACTTTGCTGGGCGGCATCATCGGCGGAGTGATCGGCCATCAATTCGGCAGCGGTAGCGGCCGAGATGCCGCCACGATTGCCGGTGCCGTGATCGGCTCGGGTGTCGGCTACGACAGCGCACGCCGTCGTGCGTCCACAGCACCGGAAGCACGCGTCGTACAGCGTTGCGAAACCCGTTATCAAAGCGAATACGAAGAACGCATCGACGGTTACAACGTGACTTACGAGTACAACGGCCGCCGCTTCACCACACGTATGCCTTACGACCCGGGTGCAACGATGCGCGTGAGCGTCGCCGTCGCGCCGGCACCGTAAGCCTTACGTGATTACATCGCCGCAACGCGGCAGGCGCGTGACATCGCGCCTGCCGCACGTACACTAGCCGCCATGTTCATCCGCCTGGTCGCCGTCCTGATTCTCGCGCTTGCGCAAGTGACGCTCGCGTGCGGCCCCGCCGATGCACAAAATCTCGTCGATCCCCGTAGCCGCGAGCGCGGTAAGCAATCCGGCGGCGTATCCCTGGATCAAGCGGTACGCATGGTTGAAAGCCGCTACAGCGCTCGCGCAGTGCGCGCCGACGTCGTGAATCAAGGCGGTAAGCGAGTTTATGAAATCCGCTTACTGAACACCGACGGCAAGGTTTGGAAAGTTCGTGTGGATGCAGAAACAGGGCGGTCTTACTGATGCGTTTGCTCGTAGTTGAAGACGACGTAGCCCTGCGTGAGTCGCTCGTCGGGCAGCTCAAGCAAGCAGGTTTCAATGTGGATGCCGCGGCCGATGGCGAAGAAGGCTTGTATTGCGGCCGTGAATATTCCATCGATCTTGCGGTCGTCGATCTCGGGCTGCCCAAGGTGTCCGGGCTCGATCTGATTAAGACGCTGCGCAGCGAAGGCAAGTCCTATCCGATCTTGATTCTGACCGCGCGTGATCGCTGGCAGGACAAGGTGGAAGGCTTGCAGGCGGGCGCTGACGACTACGTGGCGAAGCCGTTTCATTTCGAAGAACTCATGGCGCGCGTGCAGGCTTTGCTACGTCGCTCGGGCGGCTGGGCGCAACCGGTGCTCAAGTGCGGACCTGTCGCTCTTGATCCACGCACGCAAGAAGTCACCGTGAACGGCCAACGCGTCGAACTCACGAGCTTCGAATATCGAATCCTCGAATATTTGATTCATCGCGCGGGCGAGGTGATTTCCAAGACAGAACTCACCGAACGCCTCTATGCCCAGGATTTCGACCGCGACAGCAACACGATCGAGGTATTCATCGGTCGGCTCCGCCGCAAACTCGATCCCGACGATACGATCAAACCGATCGAAACGTTGCGCGGCCGCGGCTATCGGTTCGCGCTCGAGCGCGATGCATAAGTTGACAGTTGACGGTTAGCAGTTGACAGCCAGACAAGAACAAGCAGCGGCGAGTTTTAGCTCGCCCCTCATCACTTCGCTGTCGCCTGCGACCTTTCCGGCTCTGACCGTCAACCGGCCGTAGGCGTGCAGCCGCAATCCTTAAGCACCCGCTTGCTCGCCTCGACGAGCGTGCTGCTGATTCTGTTTTTCGGGATCACGATCCTCGCGCTCGATTACGTCTTCCGCGACCTCACGCAGACGGCAATGCGGCAGCGATTGGAAGTGCAATTGATCGCATTGATCACTGCCTCGGAAGAGGATTCCAGCGGCGGCTTGCGGCCCTCGACTCAGCACGTCGAGGCAACCGCGCGCTTCAATACGCCCGGCTCAGGCTTGTACGGCGAGATCATGCGCAACGACGGCTATCCGAGTTGGCGCTCGATTTCGTTGACGGGCACCGGTTTGATTTTTCCGACCCCGCAAATCTACGGCGAACCGTTGTTCGGCGAACTGACGAATGTCGACGGCTCGAACGTCCTCGCCTTGAGTCGACGGCTCGAATGGCAGTTCGATGACGGCACGACGCGCTCCTTCGTTTACAGCGTCGCCGAAGATTTAGGGCCTTATTACGCGCAGCTCGACGGCTTCCGCGGCCGCATGTTCGGCTGGTTCGGCGTCTTGATGGTGCTCATGTTGGGCGCGATCGCCATTCTCGTGCGCCGTCTGCTGGCGCCGCTGCGGCGCGTGGAGAAAGAAATCGCGGCTATCGAAGTCGGCGAACTCACGGAACTCGGCACCGGTTACCCACGCGAGCTGCTCGGCGTGACGTCGAACCTCAACACGCTGCTGCGCGGAGAGCGCGAGCGTTTATCGCGCTACCGCAATACGCTCGGCAATCTTGCGCATAGTTTCAAAACACCGCTCGCCGTCATGCGCAACTTATTGTCGAGCGAAGGCGTGCGCGACTTGCCCGTCGCGCAACAGCTCGATCAGCAAGTCGGTCGCATGAACGACATCGTGAAATACCAGCTCAAGCGTGCCGCGGCGTCGGGCAGCACCGGTCTCGGCATGGCGCCGATCAACGTCAAAGAAACCTTGGATGCGCTGCGCGGCGCATTGTTGAAGGTGTACATCGACCGCAACCTGCGCTGCACACTCGACGTCGCCGATAACGCGCTGTTCTACGGCGATCGCGAAGATCTCCAAGAAATCGCCGGCAACCTGCTCGACAACGCCTTCAAATGGGCGCGCAGTGAGATTCGGCTGACGGTCACGACGTTATCGGCGCCGAACGCACGCCGCGATGGACTGCTCATGGTGTTCGAAGATGACGGCCCGGGCATTCCAGAAGCCCGCCGCACCCACGTCCTCGAACGCGGCGCACGCCTGGATGAGCGCGTCAGCGGCCAAGGCATCGGCCTCTCCGTCGTGCGCGAACTCGTCGGCTTGAACGGCGGCACGATCGAGATCAGTACCTCCGCCCTCGGCGGCGCGCGTGTGGAAGTGAGATTGCCGCCAAGCTGAACGGTTGACGGTTGACGGTTGACGGTTGACGGCCAGAATGCAGGCCGCATATCCGTGCGTGAGTCGACGTCGCCGAAACGCCTCTCTTGTGGCCAACTGTCACTGCCAACTGTCAACCTCTTTGAATGTCTTCCGCCCAAGCCATCAACACCGCGCTGCTCGCGCTGCGTGAGCAGCTGCCGCACACTCGACTTGCCGATCGTCATAAGTTCGCGCGCGAACTGGATCGGCTGTTCGCACGCCAACCGTCGGGCGCCGCGCTTGATGCAGCGATCGAGGCGTTGGGGCGTCGGATCGCGGCCTCACAAGAAAATGTGGAGCGTTTGCGCGCGCTACCGCTCAAGCTCGACTTTGATCCCGCACTTCCGATCACCGCACATCGCGAGGAGATCGCGAAGGCATTGGCCGAGCATCAGCTCATCGTCGTCTGCGGCGCCACGGGGTCGGGCAAGACGACGCAATTGCCCAAAATCTGTATCGAGGCAGGGCGGGGCACGTTCGGACTGATCGGTCATACACAGCCGCGCCGGATCGCCGCACGCGCATTGGCGAATCGCCTGGCGCACGAACTCGGCACGAATGTCGGCGCAGCGGTGGGTTATCAGGTGCGCTTCAACGATCGCACCGGGCCCGACACTCGCGTCAAGTTGATGACGGACGGAATCTTACTGCGCGAGCTCGAACACGATCGCCTGCTGCGCCGCTATGACACGCTGATCATCGATGAGGCGCACGAGCGCAGTCTCAATATCGATTTTCTGCTCGGCGTCTTGAAGCGCATCCTGCCGCAGCGCCCAGAGCTGCGCGTCATCATCACCTCCGCAACGATCGATCCGCAGCGCTTTGCGGAGTTCTATGGCGGCGCGCCCATCATCGAGGTGTCCGGCCGCAGCTATCCCGTTGAAGTTCGCTATCGACCGCTATTCGGCGAGGAAGACGAGGATGAGCTGACGCTCGCCGAGGGCGTGATCGCCGCCGTGCGCGAACTCGATCGTGAGGATCGCGGCGATGTGCTCGTGTTTCTTCCGGGTGAGAAGCACATTCGCGATGTCGATCAGGCGCTGTCGAAAGCCAAATTGCATCACACCGAGGTCGTGCCACTGTATGCGCGGCTGTCGACACGCGAACAAGAACGCGTCTTTGAAGGACATCATGCGCGGCGCGTCGTGCTCGCCACCAACGTCGCGGAAACCTCGCTCACTGTGCCCGGCATTCGCCATGTGGTTGATTCGGGCCTCGCACGCATCAGCCGTTACAGCGTGCGCGGCAAGGTACAACGTCTGCCGATCGAGCCGATCGCACAAGCCAGCGCGGATCAACGCAAAGGCCGGTGTGGACGTGAAAGCCCCGGCGTTTGTATTCGTCTCTTCGACGAAACCGAATTTGCCAACCGTCCGCTATTCACGCCGCCGGAAATCCTGCGCACCAATCTGGCGAGCGTCATTTTGCAAATGGCCACGCTCGGCTTGGGCGAGCCCGAAGACTTTCCGTTCGTCGATCCGCCAGATACGCGCTTGATCAATGATGGCTATCGGCTGCTGCAAGAACTGAAAGCGGTGGACGAAGCGCGCCGAGTGACGAGCCTCGGTCGAAAGATCGCCGCCGTACCGGTCGATCCGCGATTAGCGCGCATGTTGCTGGCCGCCGACCATCACCGCTGCGTCGCCGAGATGCTGGTGCTCACGGCCTTCCTTGCGAGCCAGGATCCGCGCGAGCGCCCGGCGGACGCGCAGCAGCAAGCCGATCAGCGTCACGCCACCTATGCCGACCCACGTTCGGATTTCGTGACGGTGCTGAAGCTATGGTCGATGTTCAATGAACAGCGCGCCGCGCTCTCTGCGAATCAGCTGCGCAAGTGGTGTCGCGAAAATTTCCTTTCGTACGTTCGCTTGCGCGAGTGGCGCGAACTGCATCGACAACTCAGTGAAATCGCGGGCGAGCTCAAACTGCAGCAAAATTCACAAGCGGCCGAGTATGCGGATCTGCATCAATCGATTCTGACCGGCTTTCTGGGTGGCATCGGCCGCCTCGATGAGCGCCGCGAATACGAAGGCGCACGCGGCACACGATTCATCGTTGCGCCCGGTACGCCGCTTGCGTCACGACCACCGAAGTGGATCGTCGCGGCGAGCTTGATGGAAACGACGCGGCTGTACGCACGGATGGTCGCTGCGGTCGAACCGCAATGGATCGAATCTGCGGCCGCGCATTTGATCAAACGCTCGTACAGCGAACCGCATTGGGTGCGCGAGCGCGGCTTCGTCGCCGCGTTTGAAGCAACGACGCTGTACGGACTGACGCTCGCCGCCCGGCGTCGCGTGAACTTTGGCAATGTCGATCCGCGTGAAGCGCAACAGATTTTCGTGCGTGAAGCGCTCGTCGAGGGCCAGACGAATTTTCGCGCGAAGTTTCTCGATGCCAACCGTACGTTACGCACGCAGATCGAAGCACTCGAGGCAAAGATTCGTCGCCGCGACATCCTCGTCGATGAGCAAGCGATGGTCGACTTCTATGCATCGCAGCTGCCGCCGGAGGTGAACTCGATCTCGCAATTGCAGCGCTGGATGAAATCACCGCAAGGGCGGGGTAGGGCGGCGTTGGTCATGAAGCGGCAGGATCTGATGCGCCGCGACGTGTCGGACATCAATCCTTCCGATTTCCCCGACCAACTATCCATCGCCGGCAATGCATTGCCGCTGACGTATCGGTTCGAACCCAATGCGGAGGATGACGGCATCACCTTGACCGTTCCCGAGCCGCTGGTGCCGGAGCTGGACCCAACGCAACTTGCCTGGTTGGTACCGGGTTGGCGGCTCGAGAAAATCACGTCCGTCTTGCGTGCGCTGCCGAAGCAGTGGCGCAAGTCCGTCGTACCCGTTCCGGAGTTTGCGGCTCGCGCAGCGAACGAACTCGATACCGATCTCGACTTCTTTACCGCGCTTGCGCAATGGCTCACGCGTATCATCGGCGCGCCCATCGAAGCGCAAGTTATTGCTGAACTCAGCGTGCCGGATCATCTGCGCTTCTATATAAGAATCGCGAACTTGCAAGGCGTCGTGATTACCCAGGGTCGCGACGTCATTGCGGTGAGAAAAATCGTGCGCGAGCGAGGCGAGAGCCCTTCAACGCCACAGCAAGAACCCTCCCCGCTGCGACGCAGTTGGGAGTTCGACGCCTTGCCGCTCGAACAGCGCGTCGAACGCGGTGGGCTGCGCTTCACCGTCTATCCGACGCTGCGGGATCGTGGCGAAGGGGTCGAACGAGCGGAGGCGAACAGTCTTGCCGAAGCCGAAGTGC
>CAZIXV010000109.1:0-11611 GCA_964543105.1 uncultured Steroidobacteraceae bacterium | reverse complement strand
GGCCGGCTAGTTACGAGCCGGCCGATGGACATCCGTCCATCTATTGACACACTGTCAACGCAAGCCTAATTTCGCACTCCCATGTCGTATCTCGCCGAACGCCGTCAGGAAGAAAAAGACCGCCGCCGCAACGAAATCATCGATGCGGCCGAAGCCCTGTATCGCGAGGTGGGTTGGGATGCCGTGACGATGGATGCGGTCGCGCGGCGCGCGCGTTTGAGCCGCGCGCTGGTCTACGTCTACTTCAAGGACAAGGCCGATTTGTATTTCGCCATCGCGATCCGCGCGCTCGATGAGCTGACGCGGCGCTTCGCGCTCGCCGCCGATCAGGCGAACACCGGTGCAGACAAAGTCCTGGCGATCGGCAAGTCCTATATCGGCTTCGGCGAAGATCTGCCCCATTACTTCGATGCCTGCGCGCGGCTCGAATTGCACACACCAGGCGATTCAGAGCCCTCGCCACAAGAACAACAGCTCTACGAAGCAGGCAAGCATCCGCATCAAGTCGTGGTACGCGCGCTTGAAGCCGGTCAGCAAGACGGCTCGATTCGCAAAGACCTCGGCGATCTGAACGTCACTGCCCGCGTGTTGTGGGGGTTCTGTCATGGCTTGATCCAGATCGCCATGACCAAGCGCGAGATCCTGGCGCGCGTCGACATCGGCGTCGCCCAGCTCACCGATCAAGCGCTGGATCTTTTGACCTTCGCACTCACTGGCAAGAAACCTTAGCGATCGTCATGAACCGCGCGACATCGATCTGGCCTTATCTACTGTTCATGGCGTTGACGGTCAGCGCCGCGCAACCCGCCCGCGCGCAACAGCCGTTCGACACCGTCATCGAGGGTTATGTCGCCGAAGCGCTGCGCAGCAACCTGGCATTGCAAAGCGAAACCCTGGAAGTCGAGCGCGCCGCCGCCGCGCTTGCGCAAGCACGAGCGCGTTACTTTCCCGAAGCGACACTTCAAGCGCGCTATTCGCGCGCCGAAGGCGGACGCGTCATCGACATCCCGATCGGCACCGCGCTCAACCCGGTGTATTCAACATTGAACGAGATGCTCGCTGCGCAAGGCGAAGCGCCTCGCTTTCCGCAACTCGCGGATCAAACGATTCCCTTTCTGCGCGAGCGCGAGCAAGACACGCGCATTTCGATTCGGCAGCCGCTGTATGTGCCGGGGATTTCCGCCGCGGTCCAGGCGCAGCGCGCGCTGCTCGGTGCCAGCAACTACCAACTTATGGCGCTTGCACGCACGCTGCGTCGCGATGTGCATCTGGCGTACATCGATTGGCTGAAAGCGCGCGAATCCGTCGACATCGTCGCCGCAAGCGAAGCGCTGTTGCAGGAAAACCTGCGCGTGAATCGCTCACTATTCGACAACGGCAAACTCACCGAAGACCAGGTGCTGCGCGCCCAGGCCGAGTTGCTCGCGGTGGAGCAACAGAAGCGTGAGATCGAAAACGGCACGCGGCAGGCGCAAAGCTATTTCAATTTCCTCCTGAACCGGCCGCTGACGGCAGCCATCGAAGCATCGGCGCCGCCCGCGAGCTCCGCCTCGCAAGAAGACGCGCTCGAGTTGTTGTGGACGCGCGCCCTTGAGCGCCGCCCCGAGCTGAATCGACTCGAACAATTGCAGGAAGCAAGCGCCGCGCAAGTGCGCGCTGCGCGCAAGGAACGTTGGCCCACACTGACATTCGGTTTCGATGGCGGCACGCAAGGCGAGCAGTATCGCTTCGGCGACGGCTACAACTTCGGCGTTGCATCGCTCGTGTTCACCTGGAAATTGTTCGACGGTGGCGGTGATGCTGCACGCGTGCGCGAGGCGCGCGCTGCCGAGCGGCAATTCGTCTTGCGCGAAGAAGAAGCCGCACGCCGCATCCAACTCGAAGTTCAACAAGCACTCGACCGATTGCAAACGGCGCGCGCGTCGCTCGCCACTGCGCTCGCACGCGCCGAAGCCGCAAACGCAGCGTTTCGCATCTCGAGCCGCAAGCGCGATGAAGGCGTCATCAATCAGGTCGAGTTCATCGATGCGCAGAGCCAGCTCACCAGCGCCGAACTCAACCTGAATCTCACGCGCTTCGATGTGCTGGCGCGCCGCGCCGAACTCGAATACGCCACCTCATCGGGCGATCTGCCGCTCGACCCCGGTCTTTAGCTCAACGGATTTCGCATGCGTGTCGCCCTCTTTGCCGCCACTCTGATCTTCCTCGCCGGTTGTCATTCCAACGGCGAAGAAATGGCACCGACCGCTACGCCAGTGGGTGTCGCGAGCGTCGAAGCCGGACCGACGGCACCCATCATTCGCACGACCGGGCTACTCGCCAACAAGGATGAGTTCCGACTGTCGTTCAAGGTTGGCGGCGTCATCAAGCAGATTGCGGTGCGCGAAGGCGAGCGCGTCAAGCGCGGCCAACGCCTGGCAGAAATCGAGCAAGCTGAAATCAATGCGCAGGTCGAACAAACGCGGCAGTCGTTCGAGAAAGCTCAGCGAGATGTCGAACGCGGCGAACGCCTCTACGCCGATAAGGTGATCAGCCTCGAACAGCTCGAAGACCTGCGCACGCAACGCGCCGTCGCCGAAGCCGCGCTTGCTGCGGCCGAATTCAACTGGAACTACGCCACGATCGTGGCACCGAGCGACGGCGTCGTGCTGCGCAAGCTGGCCGAAGAGCGCGAACTCGTCTCAGCAGGAACGCCCGTCCTCGTGCTCGCGGCGCAAGACGGCGGCTTCGTGGTCAAGGCTGGCCTTGCGGATCGCGAGATCGTGCAGATCCAACTGGGCGATGCCGCGCAGATTCGGCTCGACGCGCTGCCGGGCGAAGTACTGCAGGGAACAGTGAGCGAAGTGGGGAGCGCAGCTGATCCCGCGAGCGGCATGTTCGGCATCGAGATCGCGCTCGCACCAGCCAAGCTGACATTGAGAAGTGGACTCGTCGCCAAGCTGTCCATCACGCCGGCCGCGGCACTTGCGGGCACCAAACCCTATGTGCCGATTGCATCGATCGTCGAAGGCAGCGGCCGACACGCGAGCGTTTATGTACTCGATGGCGATCGCGTCCGTCGCCGCGAAGTCGAAATCGCTTTCATCGTCGATGAACAGGTGGCAATCGCCAACGGCGTGAGCGTTGGCGAACGCGTCATCACCGATGGCGCGCTGTATGTAGGGGACGGCGAATGGGTCGCACCGACGAACGCGCCGCTGACCGTGTCGAACGCTAACCGCTAACCGCTGGCTGAGCATGTCGTTCCTAGAATTCCCCATCAAGCGGTATCAATTCACGCTCGTCGCGTTCGCGCTGCTGGTGGCGCTCGGATTGTCGTCGTGGAATTCGATTCCCCGCCAGGAAGATCCCTATTTCCCGCTACCGATTTATACGATCGCTGCGGTATATCCGGGCGCCGAGCCGCTGGATGTAGAACGGCTCGTCGTCAAGCCGATCGAGGATCGCATCAACGAACTTGATGACATCAAGAAAATCGAATCACACAGCCGCGACAGCGTCGCGACCATCATTGCCGAGTTCTATACGAGCGTCGATCCGGACAACAAATACGATGAGGTGGTGCGCGAGATCAATGCGCTACGCCCCACGTTGCCGCCCGAACTGCAAAAGCTCGAGGTGCGCAAGAACAGTCCCGGGCTCGTCAACATCGTGCAGTTCGCTCTCGTTTCGAGCGACGCCTCTTATCGCGAACTCGAAGACTACGCGCGCGAATTGAAAGACTTGTTGAAGGCGGTCGATGGCGTGCGTACGGCCGAGAGCTGGGCGCTACCCGCGAGGGAATTGCGCGTTGCGCTCGATCTGCCGCGGATGGCGGAATTCAACGTGACTCCGGCGCAAGTCGTCCAAGCGCTGCAAAGCGAGAACACGAACATTCCCGGCGGCACGGTCGATGTCGGCAGTCGCAGCTTCAGCTTGCAGACCTCCGGCAGCTATACGGACTTGGATCAGGTGCGCGACACCGTCGTTGCCAACGCCGGTGGTCGCATCGTGCGAGTGCGCGACGTCGCTGAGGTCGCATGGGATTCGCAGCGTCACGATTACCTGGGCCGCTTCAATGGCGAACGCGCCGTCTTCGTCACCGCCAATCAAAAAGACGGTTACAACATCTTCGACGTACGCGATCGCATCCTTGCAGCCGCCGACGGCTTCGAGTCGCAACTACCCAAGCGCATCCGGCTCGAGTTCGGGTTCGATCAATCGCAAAACGTCGCGGCGCGTCTGGGGCGATTGTCGACCGACTTCATGATCGCGATCGCATTGGTGACATTGACTCTGCTACCGCTCGGGCTGCGCGCCGCCGGCGTGGTGATGATTTCGATTCCGCTGTCGCTTGCGATCGGCTTGTCGGGACTCAACTTTCTCGGCTATTCGCTCAATCAGATTTCCATCGCCGGCTTTGTCGTTGCGCTCGGGCTGCTCGTCGATGATTCGATCGTCGTCGTCGAGAACATCGCCCGCTTCCTGCGCAATGGCTACTCGCGCGGCCAAGCCGCGCTGCTCGCGACGCGCCAGATTTTTCATGCCGTGCTCGGTTGTACCGCCACGCTCGCCTTTGCATTCCTGCCGCTCATGATGCTGTCGGGCCCAGCCGGGCAATTCATCCGCGTGTTGCCGACGACGATTCTGTTGACGATTGGCGCCTCCTTGCTCGTCGCCTTGACGATCATTCCGTTTCTCGCAAGCCGCATGTTGAACAAACATGAGCCCCCAGAAGGCAACCGCGTGCTGCGTTGGGTGAATGGCGGCATCCATCGCATCTATCGGCCGCTGCTGCATCGCGCGCTTGCGAAACCAAAGCTCACGGTGTTTGGTTCGCTCGCAGCGTGTCTCGTCATCATGCTGGGTGTCGGCGCGTTGATCGGCTTCAGCTTGTTTCCCAAAGCCGATACGCCGCATTTTCGCATCACGGTGCAGACACCCGATGGCAGCAGTCTTGCGGAAACCGATCGCGCCTTGCACTTCGTCGAAGAACACGTGCGCGCGATGCCGGAGGTGAGCTCGTATTTCACGAATGTCGGGCATGGCAACCCGAAGATCTACTACAACGAAGTTCCGCCCGAGCACGAAGCGAACTACGGCGAGCTGTTCGTCAAACTGAATCGCTACGACACGACCGAAACACCGCGCGTGCTCGACCGCTTGCGCGCGCAGCTACAGACATATCCAAACGCGCGCATTTACGTGAAGGAATTTCAGAACGGGCCGCCTGTGACGGCGCCGATCGCGATTCGCGTCATCGGGCCCGATCTCGATCAGCTGCAAAGCCTGGCAGGAGAGGTCGAAGGCATCGTGAAGGCGACGCCGGGCACGCGCGATGTCGTCAATCCCGTGCGCATCAGCCGCACGAATTTGAAACTCGACATCGATTCGCAAAAGGCCGCGTTGCTCGGCGTATCGACGACAGAATTCGATCGCGCCGTCCGCCTGAGCGTGTCGGGTTTGTCGGCAGGGAAGTTCAAAGATGCATCGGGCGAGCAATACGACATCATCGTACGCACGCCGATGGACGGACGGCCGGATCTGCAGACGCTCGAACAGGTGCGCGTCGCCTCGCTCAAAGGCGAGTCACTGCCGATCACGCAACTCGCGCGCCTGGAATTCGCCTCGGCGCCCACCGAAATCCATCGATTCGATCGCGAGCGCGCCGTCATCATCAACGCCGATGTGCGCAACGGCTTCAACACCGATCGTGTTACGCAGGCGGTATTGGATCGCCTCGACACCATGGATTGGCCGCGCGGCTATTCCTACGTACCGGGCGGCGAGTTGGAAAGCCGCGCCGAAAGTTTCGGCGGTTTGGAGATCGCCGGCATCGTGGCCTTGCTCGGCGTCATCGCCATTCTCGTGCTCGAATTCGGCAGCTTCAAAAGCACACTCATCGTGCTCACCGTCGTGCCGTTCGGCATAGCCGGCGGCATCCTCATGCTCGCGCTCACCGGCAATTCGATTTCCTTCACCGCGACCGTCGGTTTCATCGCGCTGATCGGCATCGAAACCAAAAACTCGATTCTGCTCGTGGATTTCACGAATCGCTTGCGCCGTGAAGGCGTCGGCCTGGATGAAGCCATCGAACGCGCTGGCGAAATTCGCTTCCTGCCGATTCTGTTGACGAGCGCCACCGCCATCGGCGGCATGCTCCCCCTCGCGCTACAAAACGTCGGCCTGTATTCCCCGCTCGCCTGGGTCATCATCGGCGGCCTCATCTCCTCCACCCTCGTCGCCCGCGTCGTAACCCCCGTGATGTACAAACTGATTCCGCCTGCCATCGAACCCGTGAGCGCCGACGCCGTTGATGCGTTGCCTGCGACGAGGTGAGTGGGGGCAAACGCGTAAGCGTGCGCCCTTCTGGCCGTAGCCTGTAGCCTGTTTCCTTTCTGACCCATCACCCATCACTCATCACTCATCACTCATCCCGCCATGAAACCCGAAACCCTCTCCGTCCACGTAGGCCGTGAAGTTGATGCAACGACGGGTGCCGTTGCGCCGCCCATGCATTTGACGACGACGTATGAGCGCGATCCTGATGGTGAGTTCTCGCGCGGTTTCATTTATGCGCGCCCGCACAATCCGACGCGCCATGAACTAGAGAAATGCATCGCTGCCTTGGAAGGCGGCAGCGATTGCACGAGCTATGCCTCGGGCTCGGCTGCTTCGCTTGCCGTATTCAGCTTGCTGCGCCCGGGTGATCATGTGCTCGCGCCCATCGAAGTGTTTCACGGCACTGCGAAACAGCTGCGCGACATGCTGGGTCCGATGGGGGTGCGTTGCGATTTCGTCGACATGACGAACATCGACGTGGTGCGTAAATCGTTCAGCGAGAAAACGCGCCTCGTGTGGATCGAGACGCCTTCGAATCCCATGCTCAATATCAGCGACATCGGCGCCATCACGGCGCTCGCGCATGAGCGCGGCGCGCTCGTCTGTGCCGACAACACGTTTGCGACGCCGATCTGGCAACGTCCGCTCGAACTCGGCGCCGATCTCGTCATGCATTCGAGCACTAAATATTTCGGCGGCCACAGCGATCTGATGGGCGGCGCCGTCATTGCACGCGACAAAGGCGCGCTCGCCGATCAACTGCGCGAGTATCAAGGCGCCGCTGGTAGCCTCTCATCCGTATTCGATTGTTGGCTGCTGCGCCGCAGTCTCACCACCTTGTCATGCCGCGTCCGCGCACAAACCGAGACCGCACAAAAACTAGCCGCGTTTTTGAGCGCGCATGCTTCGGTCGAGCGCGTGTTCTATCCGGGACTCGACAATCATCCGAACCATGCAATCGCACGCAAGCAGATGAGCGGCTTCGGCGCGATGCTGTCGTTCTGTGTGCAAGGCGGACGCAAAGAGGCTTTCGGCGTGGCAGCGCGCCTACGGCTCTTCATTCGCGCCACGAGCTTGGGCGGCGTGGAATCGCTGATCGAACATCGCGCGTCGATCGAAGGTCCGCACTCGGTCACGCCGGAGAACTTGTTACGCATCTCCGTGGGACTGGAGCATGCGGACGATTTGATAGCAGATCTGGACCAAGCGCTGGCAGGCTAGCGCCTACTTTTCGATCGCGCGCGAGTCTGCCTGCCACTGCAACATATCGCCTTCGAGCTGAACGATGCGCTTGAAGCCGTGTGCTTCGAGCGTATCGCGAGCGATCGCTGCCCGTTTGCCGCTACGACAATAGACGACGACTTCCCGATCCTTCGCGTCGGCGAGCTCTGCAAGCCGCGCGGGCAATTGATCGTGCGGAATATTGCGCGCACCGGGCACATGACCCGCCGCGAACTCCTCCGGGGTGCGCACGTCGAGAATCAAGAGATCCGCATCCTGGTTCTCGATCCGCTGCGACAACTCCTCACCGGTAACGGAGGCGGGCTCCGCGGCAACGGCCTGCAGCGACCAACCAAGCGCACTGATTGCGATCACTTTCAATAAGGTGTTCATCGTCTCCTCCTCGCCAATTCGAATCGACGTTTACTTCGTCCGCGCCAATTGCTCGAGTGCCTGTCCTGATACTCGGTACGTCGTCCATTCCTTCATCGGCAGCGCGCCGAGCGACTGGTAGAAATCGATCGCGCGTTTATTCCAATCGAGCACCGACCATTCGAAACGTCCGCAGCCGCGTTCGACCGCGATGGTCGCCAGGTGCATGAACAAAGCTTTGCCACAACCCGAGCCGCGAAATTGCGGCCTTACAAACAAGTCCTCGAGATATAGACCACGGCGTCCCAGAAAGGTCGAGAAGTTATGAAAGAACAACGCAAATCCTGCGACCTCATCATCCACGCGCGCGATGACGACTTCCGCACTCGGAGTGGGGCCGAACAAGGCGGCGTGTAGCTGCGCTTCCGACGCGGTGGCCTCATCGAGGAGATGTTCGAATTCGGCCAACTCGCAGATTAGGGTGCGGATCGTCGCGACATCGCGCGGTGTCGCAGGGGCGATATGAAGGGTCATTGTGCGGTCATCGTGGGGGGAAGTAAGGTTCGGGAAGCTCAGTTGCAGCGTTAATTGAATCCATATACCGTTCGCTGCGTATCTGGCGTTCTCGGCTCAATCATTTAACAAAGCTGAACAATGTCCGAGCAACTCAAGCTGCCGCTCAACGCGCTGCGTGCCTTCGAAGCCGTAGCAGCGCACCTGAGCTTCACGGACGCGGCACGCGCGCTGAATGTCACGACGGCGGCAGTGAGTTCGCACATCAAAGCGCTCGAGGAATTCTTCGAAACGCCGCTGTTCGTCCGCCACAGCCGCTCGGTCCGACTGACGCCGCAAGGTGCGCGTTTGCTGCCCGGTGTGCAACGGGGAATGAGCGAATTATCGCGGGCGGTCGAGCAGTTGCGCCAAGACCGCACCAGCGGACTGCTCAACATTTCGCTGCTCGGCTCGTTTCTGCAGAAATGGCTGCTGCCGCGCCTCGGCGACTTCTATCAAAAGCATGCCGAGATCGATCTGCGCTTCAGCGCCAGCCGCGAGCTGGTCGATTTCATGGCCACCGACTTTCACGCCGCCGTGCGTTACGGCCGCGGCGAATGGCCGCACACCCGCGCCGAGAAAATGCTCGACGATTGGGTTTTCCCGGTCGCAAGCCCCGCCCTCGTTGAAAAACTCGGGCGTATCGAAACGCTCGGTGATTTCCAGAAATACCCACTGCTGCATAGCGCTGGCGAGCCGTGGGTCGATTGGATGCGGCGTGTCGGCGGGGATACGACGCATCTCGAACGCGGCCCCGTGCTCGATGATTCCGTCGAGGTGCTCAATGCGGCTGGACAGGGGCTCGGGCTTGCGCTCGCGCGCTGGTCGCTGGTCGCAGGCGATCTGGACGCGGGGCGACTGGTGCGCCCATCCGGTCAGAGCGTGCGCGAGCGGCATTCTTATTATTTCGTCGCTCCACCACAGAATTTCGATCTGCCCAAAGTGCAACGATTTCGCGAGTGGCTGCGCGAGGTGTGCCAGCAATTTCCGCCACCTGAAGGGGAGCGACTGGAGCCGTGACGCTCAGCGGCGCTGCGGCGGTTCATCTGATTCATCGGCATCGTGATCACTTCGTGACATCGATCGTTCGCATACGAGCGCAGCGCCGACCAAGTGATAGAACGAACTGGCCGGCGCCGGGCCGACCACGAACGTCCCATCGACATTCATCACATCTCGCCACAGCCCCGGCAGCGGTACGTCGAGATACCGCTGCACACAGCGCAGCGCTTGCACCGCGCCGCTGAGGTAGCGCGCCTCACCGGTCGTCCGCGCAGCGAGCACCAACGCCTTGATGCGCTCGGTTTGCGGCCACAATCGCGCGCGCGGATCGTGCACGACGAGCGCATCATCGCGCACGATGCAGCTATTCATCGCGACATGCCGCCTCGCATCGACCGTGGCATCCGCGATATCAATCAAGCGCAAAGCCTGCTGCTCGAGGCGCGGATCACGCACCCTCAGCGCCCCGCGCAGCAACAGCCAACCCCATTCGAACAGGTGTCCCGGCTCAACCAGCCGGCCTTGTTCAGTGGCCAGTGGGCGCCACTCGCTGTCGAAAAATTCCGTGATCACGTGCGCGTGCGGATGCAGCAAACGATCCCTCGCGAGTTCGACGATATGGCTGCCGATGTCATGCCACGACGCTGCCGTGTCGAGCTCACACCAGGCCAGGCAGGCTTCAAGCAAATGCATATGCGAGTTCGCGAGTAATGGCGGCGCCCCGTCGAGACGTTCGCTGAAACCGACCGGGCGAACGAACGCAGTCAACACCGCTTCGCGAAGCGTATGCGCCGCATGCCGCCAACGCGCGTCTTTCGTCAACGCAAACGCTGAGGCAAAACCAAGCAACGCAAAGGCTTGGTCATAGAGCAGCGGCATTTCATCCTTGACGCTGCCATCGGCATTTACGACCGCGCGTATCAAGCCATCGCTGCGCGTGTACTTTTCGATGAAGTAGCACAGCGCATGTTCCACCACATCGCTCGCTGGACCCGTCCAGCCGAGTTGCGGTGCGTGGGCGAACGCAAACGCCTGCCGAGGATGCAAGCGCGCGCGTCGCGGCGCGTCGGTCGGCGTGCCATCCAGCGCAAGCGATTCATGACAGCCGCCGCGGTCGCGATCGACGCCGTGCTGCGCCCACACGGGATACGCATGAGCCAGCAGCCACTCGCGAAAGCCGGCGTACGCGCCGGCGAATGACTCGTCCGCGGTCATGATGTGAAGCGACGATGGCGAACGCGGCGCGTAGCGCGTCGTTACGATTTGGCCTCGGCACGTACGCCGCTTCGGCGCACGAGCGCCGCGGCGGTGATCGTCACACCGAAGATGCCGATCACCGCGTAAGCCGCCATCGGCACGAGAAAGGCGGTCGAGATCGTGCTGGCATCGACGATGGCTGCGAACAGCACCGGCAACAGCGCGCCACCGATGATGGCCATGCACAGCAATCCCGATGTGGACGATGGCGGCGCCGTCGAATGCTCGAGCGTGAGCGTGAAAATCGTTGGAAACATGATGGAGTTGAATAACCCCACCGCGATTGCCGCACCCGCGGCCACCGTCCCCGTCGTCTGGATCACGACGAGACACAACGCCGCTGCCGCGAACGCTGCGAAGGTAAGCAATCGCCCGGCCGCGATTCGCCGCAACAGCGCACTACCGATGAATCGACCGACCATTGCGCCGCCCCAGTACAGCGGCAACAGGCTCGCAGCATCGCGATGCGTGACGCCGAGGATGTCGGGCTGCACTAAAAAATTGATCATGATGCTGCCGATCGACACTTCGGCGCCGACGTACAAGAAGATAGCGAGCGCCCCGAATACGGCCCATTTCGATTTGAATGCCGCGGCCACGGAGCCGCCCTTGAAGGTGCCTGGGTTCAGCTGACCGACGATGCGATGCCGTGCGCGCCACAGCGCAACGCCGAGCACGACGATGACGGCGGCAATGACAACGAAGGCGGCTTCGATCTTTGCCAGCGACTCCGCGCGACCGGCTGCGCTGGCCGCCGCCGTGGCGTCTTCCGAGAACACTCCCCCTTCCAGAATCAGCCGACCGATGATGTAGGGTCCCAGCACCGTGCCAAGCGAATTGAATGCTTGCGAAAACGTGAGCCGGAAATGCGAGCGCTCCGGCGGGC
>CAZIXV010000108.1:3449-11645 GCA_964543105.1 uncultured Steroidobacteraceae bacterium | reverse complement strand
GACCAGAATCGCTTCATCACCGCGCGGCAATACTTCGAGCAGCGTAGGCACCTCGGGAGTTGCGCGCTCGACCGCGGCTCGCGAGCGCGGAAAGTACAGGTGCACGGATGTACCTTCGCCGAGCGTGCTCGTCACGCCGACGTGACCTTCTGATTGTTTGACGAAGCCATACACCATCGAAAGTCCCAAGCCGCTGCCCTTGCCGACATCTTTCGTCGTGAAGAACGGTTCGAAAGCACGCTTCAGCGTCTCGGACGACATGCCCGTACCGGTATCGCTGATCTCCAGCAGGACATATTCGCCAGGGTTCACCGTCGTGCCTGCGACGAGCGTGCGCTGCGCAGCGGCGGCGTCGGTCACCACGACATTGCGAGTCGCAATCGTGATCGTACCCCCCGCTGGCATCGCATCGCGTGCGTTGATCACGAGATTGAGAACTGCATTCTCGAGCTGGCTCGGATCGACTTTGATCGGCCAGAGCGTCTCGTGAGTGCGCTGCTGTATATCGATCTCGCCCGTCAAGGAGCGTCTTAAGAATTCATACATGCCCACGAGCATGGCGTTCAGGTCGACGACTTTCGGATCGAGCACTTGTTGACGCGCGAAGGCGAGCAAGCGACGTGTCAGCTCGCCGCCACGCATCGCCGCCTTCAATGCGGTATCGGCTTGCTTCAACAAGCGGGGGCTTTCGCGCAGCGAGCGCGACAACAGCTGCGTGTTGCCAATGATCACGGCCAGCAGATTATTGAAGTCGTGCGCGATGCCGCCGGTGAGGCGACCGACCGCTTCCATCTTCTGGCTTTGACGCAACTCTGCTTCGAGCAGCCGCCGTTCGGTGATGTCGCGTGCCGCAACGAAGCAGCCTTGTATCGCGCCGGTTTCATCGCGATGCGGAAAGAAGGCCGCCTCCATTTCGATCGAGCGGCGCTGCGCGTTACGAAAGCGGCCTTGCCGATCGACCGTCTGTCCTGCCAATGCCTCGCGCACGAATCCGCCGATCAAGGCATAACGCCGGCGGCCGATGACCTCGCTGATCTTCGGCCGATCGCCCATTGCGGCAACATCGAAGAACTCGAGAAAGCGGCGATTGGCGTAGACCACGCGCTCATCGCGATCGGCGTAGGCGATGAACAGCGGCAACGAATCCAATACGGTGCCGTAGAAATCCTGAGTACGCCGCACGGCGTGTTCGGCTTCGACTTGCGCGCCGATATCGCTGATCGCACCCGCCAAACGTAGCGGCCGCCCGCTGGAACTGCGCTCCGCTTCGCCGCGCATCCGACACCACAACAAAGCGCCTGTCCCCGTTTTGATGCGACAGCGCACATCCAGCGGCTCGCGATTTTCCAGATGCGCCCGAATGCGGGCGAGCACGTGTGCGCGGTCGCTTTCGTAAACGACGTTTTGAAAGGCGCTGAACGTATCGGGGAAGTCAGCTTCCGAATAGCCGACGATTTGGCGAAAGCGCGCCGCGTACCACACATGCCCCGTCAGCAGGTCCCAGTCATAAAGACCATCTGAGGTACCACGCACGGCGCGTTCCCAACGCTGCTGTACTTCGCGCGTTTCCCGCAGGTGCTGTTTACGGCGCGAGATGTCGCGCAACACGCCCACGACACGCTGCGCCCTGCCCTTTTCATCACGTTTGACGACCCGCGCCCGCGCCAGAAACCACTTGGGATGGCCGAATGCGGTCGGGAGTTCGTATTCGTATTCGAAGTAGTTCGAACCGCCGCGATAATGGCGCTCGAACGCCTCGAGCACGGCGGGCTCGTCCGGCAACATCAAGCGCTCATGCAGCGCTTCGCGTTTCAATAATTCTTTCGGGTCGACGCCGATCGAAAGGCGCCATTGGTCGTTGTAGTAGACCTCATCGCGCGTCACGTTCCAGTCCCACATCGACAGCTCGCTTGCTTCCATCGCAAGCTCGAGCCGCGCCTCGCTTGCGCGTACCGACGCTCGCGCCGCTTTGTGCGCCGAGATGTCTTCGAGCGTAAAGACGAGACAGCCGCGTTCGAGCGCAAAGGGCTGCATGCTGATCCGCACCCACAATGCGCGGCCCGCGCGAGCGAGGATGGGTAACTCCGCACCAAACGAGGTGCCTGCATGCAGCGCATCGCGCCACTGCTGCGCGATGGCGGGGTCGCTGCGCGCATCGAGTAGATCGAGCGGCGTGCGGCCGATGTATTCGTGCGCCGCGTAACCTGTCAGGTGAGTGAAGACGGCATTGAGGTAGGACACCCGCGGTTGTTCACCCGCTCGAGCGATCGCAACGGCGATGGGCATCGCATCGAATGCTCGATACGTGTCATCGCTGGATTCCGTGGCGCTCGCCTGCATTCGTGCGTGTCTTGGGTGCGGATAGCCGTTCTTGAAACGTAGCGCCGCCCATTCGAACGGCTCATGCGGTTCGCATGCCTACGCATCGCTTAAGGTTTTGGATGAACGACATAAGCAAGCTGGCAGCGAATGCGCGCTATCGTGCCTAGGAAGATGGCGAGAAAACTGTGCTCTTGAGCGCGGGATGCGCCAAATGAGGGAAATGCCCTAGCGGAATCCCAGGGAAAGGGAGGAGGCGCGCATCCGAGCGGATGCGCGCTGTGAGCGACTTAACGCGCCAACCAACCGCCGTCCACGGTCAACACCGTGCCGTGAACATAATCCGCCGCGGCCGAGGCAAGGAACACCGCAGCGCCACCCAGATCGGCCGGCGTCCCCCAGCGTCCCGCCGGGATGCGGCCGAGGATGTCGCGGTTGCGTTGTTCATCGGCGCGCAACGCCGTCGTGTTGTTGGTCGCAAAGTAGCCGGGCGCGATCGCGTTCACATTGATCCCGCGCGCAGCCCATTCGTTCGCCAGCAAGCGTGTGAGCCCCGCAAGACCGCTCTTGCTCGCCGTGTACGAGGCGGTGCGAATGCCACCCTGAAACGAGAGCATGGAAGCGATGTTGATGATCTTGCCGCTGCCATTGACGAGCATGGCTTTGGCTGCGGCCTGCGACAAAAAGAATGGCGTCTTCAAGTTCACGTTCAACGCTGCATCCCAATCGTCTTCGGTGAATTCGAGCGCGTCATTGCGGCGGATGACGCCGGCGTTGTTGACGAGGATATCGAGCCTCCCCATGGCGCCGACAGCTTCAGTCACGATACGTGGCGCCTCTCGAGTCTCTTCGAGATTGGCATGGATGAAATGAAAGCGCCGGCCCGCTGCAACGACATCGCGTTGCGTCGCTTCCGTGTTCGAGCGTCCCACGGCAACGACGTCCGCGCCCGCCTGAGCGAGCGCGACGGCGATGCCTTGTCCAAGTCCGGTGTTCGCGCCCGTAACGAGCGCGACTTTGCCGGCGAGCGAGAAGCTCGCAAGTGTCATTGGTTGGCTTTGGCTCATAGGTGGATTACTTCAACTGACAGATGTCGAGGACGTTCATATCGGTGTAATCGAGGTTTTCCCCGCCCATCGCCCAGATGAAGCTGTAATTTCGGGTGCCCGCGCCCATGTGGATCGACCACGGCGGCGACATGACGGCCTCGTTGTTGCGCATCACGAGGCTGCGCATCTCATGCGGCTCGCCCATGAAGTGCATGACGCGCTGATCGTCGCCTTCCAGATCGAAGTAGAAGTACACCTCGGAGCGGCGATCGTGCAGATGCGGTGGCATCGTGTTCCACACGCTGCCCGTCTTGAGAATCGTCAGACCCAGCAGCAGCTGCGCCGACTTGCAGGTGGCCGGCACGATGTATTGGTAGATCGTGCGCTCGTTCGAAGTCTCAGGTGCGCCACGCTCGAGCGGCACCGCCTTCTCGATCGACATGTGCTTTGCCTCGTAGCGCACATGCGCAGGCGTCGACACCAGGTAGAACTTCGCACCGCTACCGCTCACGCCCTCGAAGGTCACATCCTTCGAACCCATCGGCACATACAGGCCATCGCGTGGCGCCAGCGTGAACGCCTGGCCATCCACCGTCACCTTGCCCTGTTGATTGCTGACGTTGATGACGCCGAGTTCGCGGCGCTCGAGAAAAGGATGGCCTTTCGCCGATTCGGGCTCGGTCTGCTCGGGCAGGCGCACGGCCTTCGTCGTGGGTGCAGCACCGCCGATCACGAAGCGCTCGTAGTGCGCATAGTTCAGGGTGATCTCGCCATCGACGAACAAGTTCTCGATGAGATAGCGATCGCGCAGCTGTTGATTGCTGGCGCCGTCCATCATGTCGGGATGCGTTGCGTGATAAACCTTTTTGAACACAGTTCGAACCCTCACAGCATGCGCCGCTGTCGCGGCGCGTTCCTCGATCCATCAATCCTTCGTCGTCTTCGTGCGTCCTTGCGTCAGTGCAATTTGTAAGCTTGCTTTGGCAGTCGATACGCCAGGTCGCGCGCGACCTGCGCTGCGTCGTCTTCATCGAGCCGATGCTCTGCAACCAGGCGCGCGAGATAGGCGCAATCGATGCGGCGCGCGACGTCGTGGCGCGCGGGAATCGACAAGAAAGCGCGGGTGTCGTCATTGAAGCCGACGGTGTTGTAGAAGCCGGCCGTTTCAGTGGTGAGCGCGCGAAAGCGCAGCATTCCTTCGGGACTGTCGTGAAACCACCATGCGGGGCCGAGCTTCAATGCCGGGTAGTGACCGGCCAGCGGCGCAAGCTCACGGCTGTATGTGGACTCATCCAGCGTAAAAACAATCAGTGAAAAGCGTGCATCGTTTCCGAAGCGATCGAGCAATGGCTTGAGCGCATGCACGTAGTCCGTGCGCTGCGGAATATCCGCGCCCTTGTCTCGACCGTAACGCTCGTACACCCAGCGGTTGTGATTGCGAAACGCGCCCGGATGCAGCTGCATCACTAAGCCGTCATCGAGGCTCATCTTCGCCATCTCGACGAGCATCGCAGCGCGAAACAATTCGGCTTCGCTCGTTGAGAAATCACCGTCGACGACGCGCGCAAACAAGCGTTGCGAGTCCGCATCCGACAGATCGGCAGTCGCCGCACTGGGGTGTCCGTGATCGGTGGAAGTTGCGCCAGCGGCCTTGAAGAACGCACGCCTTGCACGATGCGCGCGCAGATAGCCCTGCCAGGAGAAAACGTCCTCGTTCGTCAATTCGCCAAGCGCTTCGAGCGAATCGCGGAAGGTCTCGTGTTCCGGATCGACCACCGAGTCCGGGCGATAAGCGGTGATGACGCGCCCCTGCCAGCCGCTGTCGCGAATCGTTGCGTGGTTTTCCAACGTATCGGTGGGCGATTCCGTCGTCGCGAGCACTTCGATATTGAAGCGCTCGAACAAAGCTCGCGGATGAAATGCCGGCATCGAGAGTTGCTCGGTGATCGCGTCGAAATACGCATCGGCCGTCGCAGCCTCGAGTTTCATCGTGAGGCCAAAAACCTCTACGAACACATGATTGAGCCACAAGGCGGAAGGTGTGCCGCGAAACAAATGAAAGTGCTGCGCGAAGGTGCGCCACGCTTCCCGAGGCGCAACGCTCGCGGGTTCCCTTCGCGATGCCACACCCACGCTGTCGAGGGAGATGCCCTGGCTGTAGAGCATTCGATACAGGTAGTGATCCGGCGCGAGTAATAGCGAGGCGGGGTCAGCGAACGGTTCGTTCGTCGCGAACCACTGCGGATCGGTATGACCATGCGGACTCAGGATCGGCAAATCGCGCACGAGCGCGTACAGGCGCCGGGCGATGCCACGCACATTCGTATCCGCCGGAAACAGGCGGTCTGCATGCAGTTCGAGTCGTGTTGCCATGGTTTAATCGCACCCATGGTAACCGGTGTCATTACACAGGCCAAGCGGGAAAAGTCCGGGAGGGACGGGAAGTTACATCCTACGAGTGATGGGTGATGGGTGATGGGTGATGGGTGATGGGCAAGATCTAGTTCGCTGGATGGGATGGGTGAAGCGCCACGGCTCATGCAAAGCCTTCGACCCAAGGTCCGAGGTCCGAGGTCCGAGGCCCGAGGTCCGAGGTCCGAGGTCCGAGGCCCGAGCCCCGAGCCCCGCGCCCTCATTTTCCCGGCTTGCCCGAAGACTCGCGCACGACGAGGTGTGGAAAGACTGTTGATTCGGCGGCGGTGGGGCCCGGGAGGCCGGCGATCTTGGCGATGAGTTTTTCGGCGGCGACGCGGCCCATGTCACGAATGGGTTGGCGCATCGTCGTGAGCGATGGGCACAGCCTGGACGCCAGGGGGCTGTCGTCGAAACCCACGACCGTTAGATCGTCAGGGATCTTGAGGCCCCGCAGATACGCGGTGCGATACACGCCGGCGGCGGTTTCGTCGTTGCCGGCGAAGATTGCGGTGGGGCGTGGTGTCATCGACAACAAGTGTTCAGCGCACGCGGCGCCCGATTCGAACGTGTACGCGCCTTCGGCGATGAAATGCGGTTCGAGTGTGAGGCCGCGCTCGGCGAGCGCTTGCTTGAATCCCGTAACGCGTTCGAAGGAGGAACGGTAGCCCTCGGCGGGACCGGAAATCATCGCGATTCGTGTGTGCCCCAGGAGAACAAGATGCTCGGCCACTTCCGCGGACGATTCGCGATCGCGCGATAACACGAGGTTGTCCGACTCATCGAGCGGCGCGGATAGCACCCGGACGTAGGGACACTCCATGCGCTTCAACAATTGCGCGAGCGAATCGATTTCGGAAACCGGCGGCAACAAAATCACACCATCGATCTTCTGGCGGCTGATGAGACGGGTGATTTCATTCTGAAACTCGGCGCCGTGCCGATCGCATGGATGCACGACGAGCTCGTAACCTTTGCTGCGTAACGCCGCGAGCGCGCCTTCTTGAATATTGATGACGTAGGGCGCGTTTGGATTGTCGTAAATCAAGCTGACGAGAAACGAGCGCCGAAATGCCAAGCCACGTGCCTGCGGATCGGGCGTGTAGCCGACGCGCTGCATGATTTCGGTGACGCGCAAGCGCGTCTCTTCACGTACGAAGGGCGATTCGTTGATGACGCGGGACACCGTTTTCTTGGACACGTTCGCCAAGCGCGCGATGTCGTTGATCGTATGTTTACGATCCGAGTCTTCGGCGTGCGGCGGCTTGGCCGTTTCGCGTTTGGCAGTCGCACGGCGTGCCGCCTTCTTCGCCGCTTTCTTAGTCATCTGGGAGCCTGTGGAATCCAACATCGCTGTCGTGGTGCGCGAGGATAGCGCTTGCCCAGCGCGCATGACGAGTGATCGCTAGGGAGCTGCCAGTACACTCTTCGCGACGTTCCGTACTCGGGCCGTATCATGTCCCGCATGCCTTCGTTATCGATGTCTACCCTGCCCGCTCTTGCCGCGCGCGGCATTGCGGTACCGACGTACGATCGCGATGCCGTGAACACCGGCATCGTTCATTTCGGTCCGGGCGCTTTTCATCGCGTACACCAGGCGTGGTATGTCGATCGCGCGCTGGAACGCGATTCGCGTTGGGGCATTTGCGAAGTGGCGCTGCAAACCTCGCAGGTGCGTGACGCCTTGCGGCCGCAAGACGGCTTGTACACCCTCGCCGTGCGTGATCAGGTGTCTGATCTGCAGATCGTCGGTTCGATCAAGGAATTGCTCGTCGCACGCGAATCGCCTCAGGCGGTAATCCGCCGTTTGAGTGATCCGCAAACGCACCTCATCACCGCGACGGTGACCGAGAAAGGCTATTGCTTGAGCGCGGAGGGCGCGCTGGACACGCAGCATCCCGACATCGCGTTCGATCTGGCGCATCCACGCGAACCGCGCACCTTGATTGGCTTTCTGTGCGCAGCACTGGATGAGCGGCGCACGCGCGGCATTGCACCGCCGACGATCATCAGCTGCGACAATCTCACCGACAACGGCGCACGATTGCGGCGCGGCGTCAGCGACTTTTGCCGCATCATCGATCCCGAGCTTGCCTCCTGGGTCGACGACTGCGTCGCCTTCCCATCGAGCATGGTCGACAGCATCACGCCCGCGACCGATGACGCGCTGCGTGAGCTCGTGGCGCAGCAACTTGGTGTCGTCGATCGTTGGCCCGTACAACGTGAACGCTTCACCCAATGGGTCATCGAAGACGACTTGCGCGGCGTGCAGCCTGATTGGCGAGCCATGGGCGTGACGATCACGGACGACGTCCGCGGCTTTGAACGGGCCAAACTGCGTTTGCTGAACGGCGCGCATTCTTCCCTCGCATACGTCGGCAGCCTCGCGGGCTACGAAACGGTTGCACAAGCGATG
>CAZIXV010000108.1:0-3349 GCA_964543105.1 uncultured Steroidobacteraceae bacterium | reverse complement strand
TTCCCTCGCATACGTCGGCAGCCTCGCGGGCTACGAAACGGTTGCACAAGCGATGAACGATGCGCGGCTCGCAGCCTTCGTCACGCGCATGATGCGCGAGGACATCGCGCCCACGTTGACCGTGCCGCGCGGGCTGGCCCTGAACGACTATATCGAGTCGATTCTGCGGCTCTTTCACAATCCTGCTATTCGCCACCTGCTCGCGCAGATCGCCTGGGATGGTTCGCAGAAACTGCCATTTCGTTTGTTCGGCACGATTGCGGATCGGTTGCAGCACGGCGCGCACGTCGAGCGGCTTGCCGTGCCGATCGCCGCATGGATGCATTTCATTCGCCGCAAAGCACTGCATGGAGTGCCCGTGACGGATCCACTCGCTCACGAGTTATTCGCCATCGGCATCAACACGCGCGGCGTCGCTGATGATGTCGATGCCTTCCTCGCATTCGAACGCATGTTTCCGCGCACGCTGGTCACGCAGTCGGTATTCGCGCAAGCGGTCAAAACCGCGTATGCGCGCCTTGTCGATGTCAGCTCGCCGGCTGCGCTCGCCGCCGCCTTGCCTGCCTAGCGCGAGCGCTATCTCAGCACGCCCGGCAGCCAGAGCGACAAACCCGGGATGTAAACGATCAGCAATACGACGATCAATGCCGCGATATAGAACGGCCAAATCGATTTCAGCGTTTCGGTCACGCTGATCTTGCCGATCGCTGTACCCACGAACAGCACCGAGCCCACCGGCGGCGTAATGAGTCCGACGCCCGCAGTGAGGATCAGGATCACGCCGAAGTGCACGGGATCGACATCGAATGCACGCGCGACCGGCAGGAAAATCGGCGTGCAAATGATGATCAACGGTGCCAGATCCATGAACGTGCCGAGAATCAACAAGGTGATCACGAGCAGCATCAGGATCACGTATTTATTCTCGGAGACCGCCGTGAGCGCCTCGACTGCCGCGGTCGGTACTTGCAAGTACGCAAGCAGCCAGCCGAACGACGCAGCCGCGCCAATCACGAACAGAATGAGTCCGGTGGTGCGCACCGCACCGGCGCAGGTTTGAACGAAATGCGACCACGTGAGCCGACGATAGATCAGGCTCGTCACGAGCACCGCATACGCCACCGCGATCGATGCGCTTTCTACCGCCGTGAAAATGCCGGCACGAATGCCGAAGAAAATCATTGCCACGAGCAGCAATCCCGGCAGCGCGGCAATGAAGCGGATGAGCACCTGACGAAAGCCCGGAAACGGCTCGACTGCGTAATTGCGCTTGCGTGCGATGAGCCAGCCGGTCGTCATCACCACCGCTGTCATGAGCAGTGCCGGGACCACACCGGCGGCAAACAGATCGGCGATCGAAATCGAGCCGCCGGCGGATGCCGAATACAGAATTAGATTGTGCGAGGGCGGGACGAGCAGCGCGACGAGTGCCGCCGTGATCGATACATTGACGGCGAAGTCGCGATCGAAACCACGCTTCACCATCTGCGGAATCATCGTGCCGCCGATCGCGGACACATCGGCAATCGCGGAACCCGAAACGCCGCCAAAGAACAACGATGCAAGCACGTTGACTTGGCCCAGACCGCCGCGCTGATGACCTACGAGCGAACTTGCGAACGAGATCAGACGCTCGGAAATGCCGCCGCGCATCATCAGTTCGCCCGCGAAAATAAACAGCGGAATCGCGATCAACGACACCGTGCCAGCACCGGCCGCCGTCTGCTGTACGACCACGATCGCAGGAATGTCGAGATACACGACCGTGGCAAGCGACGCTGCGATCAACGCAAAGCCGACGGGGACTCCGAGAATCAGCAGAACTGCGAAAACGAGGAAGAGGATCGTGACGGCCATGTTATTGCTCGCTCTCGTCGTTATCGAGCACCACGACCGGCGCCGGCGCAAAAATCTGCTCGAGTGCGAAGATCGCGATCAAGGCACCGCCCGCACTCAAGGGCAGGTACACCATGCCCTGCGGCAAGGGCGCACCCGCGATCGCGTAGTCCCACGAATCGATCATCATCTCGCCGCCCCAGAAGAACAGCATGAGGCCAATCGCGACCATGATCGCCAGCGCGAAGATCTGCAGCGCACGCCGCACGGTCGCGCGTGAAGACTCGACCAGAATGAAAAATCCAAAATGACGATTCGCGCGCACGCCGATGGCGGCACCGAACATCATCGTCGTACTCATGAACAAGAGCGCGACCGGTTCGGTCCAACTCGGCGAATCGTTGAGCACATAGCGCGCGAATACTTGCCACGCTTCGACTGCGGCCATCCCGACGATGGAGATACCGGCAATCGCCAGCGTGATGCGCGCGAGCATATCCAGCGCGCGCGCCGGCGCGGCTCGATCCGTTGTCATTGCATCCCCCCTCTCACTCACGCTGCGGCGCGTATTTCTTCGTAGAGTTTGCGTAACTGCGCATCTTCGAGCGCAGCTTCGATCACGGGCTGCGCGACTTTTCTGAAGGCGTCGAGATTGACGTCGTTCACCTGCACGCCGCGCTCAAGCACGAACTGGCGCGAATCCGCCTCCATGCGATCCCACAGCTCACGCATGATCGGCACGGAGTCGGCGGCAGCGCGCAGCACAATGTCTTGATCAGCGCTCGAGAGCGCATCGAACGTGCGCCGCGACATCAGCAGCGCCTCCGGCGAGTGCGAGTGCTCGGTGAGCGAAACGTAGCGGGCGACTTCGAACTGCCGGCTCGTGTGCAGCGTGCGCCAGTTGTTCTCCGCGCCATCGATCAGGTGCGTTTGCAGCGCCGAATACACCTCGCCGAACGGCAGTGGTGTCGGATTGGCGCCGAGCGCGCGGCCCATCTCCAGGAAGATATCCGACGGCGGCACACGTACCTTGAGGCCGCCCAGCTCCTCCGGCTCAGTAATCGGGCCGCGCACGTTATAGAACGAGCGCACCCCGGCATCGTAGATCGCAAGTCCGATGAGATCGCGTGACTGGAAGCTTTGCAGCACCGCTTGGCCTACGGGTCCGTCGACGACGCGGCGCATGTGTTCGACCGAGTCGAACGTGTACGGCAAAGCGAATAAACCCGTGAGCGGAAACGGATTGGTCAGCGGAGCGAAATTCACTCGCGTGATGTCGAGCGCCCCGAAACGCGCGAGTTGAACCGTGTCGGATTCACGGCCCAATTGCCCGGCGTGATAGACGCGAATGCTCAACCGACCATTGGTTTCCGCTTCCAGCCTGCGCCCCATCCAGCGCACGGCCTCGACGGTCGGATAGTTGTCGACGTGCACGTCGGCCGCCGTCATGACGCCTTGCGCCGCAGCCCGGGCGAGCGGCGCTTGCGCGATACACGCAGCGCCGAGACTCAAC
>CAZIXV010000107.1:0-11714 GCA_964543105.1 uncultured Steroidobacteraceae bacterium | reverse complement strand
CGTTAGTTTTTCAGCGTAAAAATAGGGCTATCGCGCCAAGCGGCGTCCCAATGCGCAAGCTCGAAATGGTTCGTTGAGGGAAAGCCGGGGGGGCGCTTGCGGTCCAGTCGCGGATCGAATTCGATCTTGGTCGCATAACGGGGCTCACTCGCGGAGAGTGTTCCGGCCGTCAAACTGCCGTAAATCCACAGCGTCGCGCTGCGGTGATAGTCGAGGCGCGTCACGAGAAAACGGCGGCGCGCGAAAATCGCCGCATCGATGCGCAAGTCGCCGCGGCCGGTGACATGCGGCGGGGCGATCTCGACATTGCCATCGCAAACGAGGCCAAGGTAGTCGTCGGAGGCGGGGTTGTCGCGCGGATCGTCCGCGTACGTGAGGCTGCCCTCGATCACGATGCGCTTGGGGGAGTACACGAGCACGCGTCCATCGACGATACCGCGAACGAACAGCGTGCGACCCGGCCCTGCGAGCAGATAGAGCGGTTTATCGATTGGGTAGTGCGCGAGCGTGGCCGAATCGGCGCGGCGCGCCTGCCATTCGTAGCTGCCATCGGGCCCAAGTGTGATGTGTGTATCGTCCTCGAATCGATGCACGTGCGCGTCGGGTTCGGTGGGGTCGAGCGTAAACGGCGCGGCTTCTTGCGGGAAATCGATCGGCCGCGTCGAGGTTTCGAAGCCGCCCTGGAAGATCTCTTGTTGCCGCCGGTGAGAGCCGCTCGCGAAACGAAAGCCGCGCGCGGCCGTGGTGACCTTGCCACTGAACTTCGGCGTGGCGTTCGCGCTGCGCCCGACGAAGAACGCACTGTTGCTGTGAAAACGGCCGATGATTTCATCATCGTGCAATTGCACGTTCGGATCCCAGCGATCCACGACCTGCGAGAACTGCGAGAACGCCAGTCGCGAGAGCCACACCTGCGTTTGCAGGCTGGTGCCCTGATCGGTCGTCGTGATCTGCGCGGCAATGCGTTCGAGATCCATGCTGCTGGCCGCGGCTTCGCGCGTAAGCACGGCGCGAAACTGGCGCCCTGCATCCTGCCAGGTGATCTCGCTGCGATCGGTGACGAGCAGCTGTTGTGCGGCCTCCTTGAGGTGCTCGAGCATTTTCGCCTGTTCAGCAGGCGCGATCTCGACGATGCGCGTACGTGGTGTGTCGATGTCGGGCGGCGTCGCGGGAGCGGGGGGCTGCGCATCATCGACGAAGGTCAGGGCCGGCATCTCGATGTGGCTCACCAGCACAGCAACCGCGTGCTCGAGATCGTCGGGCGCCAGTTCTGCGAAGGCCGCGTCGAGGTTGGTTTCGGTGGTGGGCTCTGTCGGGTCTTGTTCAGGCGGCGCCGGCTCCGGCTCGGCGGCGAGTGGCGAGGTGGCTTCCGCGTGCGCTGGCGTTGCGATATGCAGTGGCGCACCTGGCGCGAAGTCTTCGATGAACAAGACGGGCAAAGCGCGCGGATCGCCCGGGCGCGCATCCATCTCGAGCAGCACGAAAAACAACGTAGCGTGTAACAGCGCGGACAAGCCCCCGGCGATCATCGAGCGCGAGCGCACCCGCCCGGCGGCGGCCCTAATGGCCGCCGGTAGCTGGATTCGAGGATCGATCCTGGGCTTTGACCGCACGCCTCAACTCCTGGGAAGTCGAGCATCGTCTTGCGGCCTATCGTGCGACGGATCGGGAGGCGAGGCAATCGGGAGTCCGCGTCACCCAGCAGATCTGGGTGACGCGGCAGTCGGTAGCCGCTCTTCTTGCTGACGATCGATGACAGCTCGCTCTCAGCGCCGAGCGTGTTGTAGGCGCGGATGGCGAAGTAGTACGTGCCAGCGGGCAAGTCCTGCAGGACGTGCGAGTCGACGCTTGGGTTCTCGAACCGCACGGTGCGATCGAGCGTCGAGCTCGAGGTGCCGTAGACCAGGACGAAGCCGGCGAGGTCGGTGAGCGCTGAGCCATCGGTGTTCTCAGTCGGCGCCGCCCAGGACAGCGTCACGTCCCCTTGCGTCACCGGCTTGTCTTCCACATCGATCGCAAATGCAGGCAGCGCTGCGCTGCTCTTGCCGTCGCTGACGCTGATGATGATGTTCGCGTAGGTGCGCACGTGGGCTGCGCCCGGCGTACCGCTCAGGCGGCCCGTGACGGTGCTGAACGTCGCCCAACTCGGCTTGTTTTTGATCTGGAACGAGACCGCATCGCCGTCGGCGTCATGCGCGGATGGCGCGAACGTGTAGGTCGCATCCACGGTTACGGAAGGCTGGGGGCTGCCGCTGATGGTTGGCGTGCGATTGGCGGGCGCGGGTTCCGGTGTCGGCTCTGGCGTCGGGACAGGCGCGGGAACAGGCGCAGGGGCCGGAGCAGGCGCAGGGGCCGGAGCAGGCGTCGGCGCTGGCGCGGGAGATGGATCTGGCGTCGGCGCAGGAGTCGGCGCTGGGACCGGTGCAGGTGTCGGCGGTGTGGGCGCAGGCATTGGGTCTGCGCCTGTCGCCGGTGCCGAAGGCGTCACCGGTGCACCCGTGCTCGAGTCGCCGCTGCCGCCTTTGCAGCCGGCCAGTGCGCTCAGCGCGCAGAACAAAATAAGCGTGGCGATCGAACGTGAACCGCGGGCCTGCAACATTGCGCCATCCTCGTCATTGCGCGCCCCCGCTAACGGGAGCGCCGTGAAAGCACGGGCAATGACGCGACGCCTCCGCACGAATGCGAGAGGAGGCCTCGACGAGTACGCATGAATGCGAACTCGGCAACCCCGCTATCTTCGAAAGTCGAAGACCGGAGGCTTTGCGTCCCCACCTCGCGGTGGGTTTGCCCTTCGTATCGAAATGCGCTTTTTGCTCAGCACATTCGATAGGCGCAGTTAACAACTTCGGTGACGGCCGGACAATGCGGCGGGCGCTGCATTTATGTGACGCGTTCGACAGTGTGTGTCGACACCGTGGAATGAGTAACGTGTGCGTGAGCGCATGTCTTAGGCGGCAATGCGGGAGCGCCCAGCGAATTGTCTCGTTGGCGCTGCGTTCGCCCGCCACGCTGCGTTTTTCTTACGCTCGTTGCTGCCATTCGAACTGCGCGATTCACCGCAACGTCGTTGAGGGAACCTTCGCGCCGCTCATGTTTTGGTAAATGGCCAATCATCGAGAGCGTGTCATGTCGCAAATGAAGTCATATCCAAAACCGCCATTCCCTGCGCAGAAGCAGTCCGTGCCAGGTTCAAGCGCTGAGATGGATCCCAAACCCGACTATGGCGAGGACTCCTACGTTGGCGCCAAGCGTTTGACGGATAAGGTCGCCGTGATTACCGGCGCAGACTCGGGCATCGGGCGCGCTGTGGCGCTTGCGTTTGCGCGCGAAGGGGCGGATGTGGTCGTGAGTTATCTCGACGAACATGATGATGCGCGCGAAACGCAGCGACTCGTCGAAGGCGCGGGAAAACGCTGTTTACTCGTGCCGGGTGATATTTCGAAGGCCGACCATTGCCGTGCGCTCGTCAAACAAGCCGTCGATGCATTCCAACGCATCGATGTGCTCGTCAACAACGCCGCTCATCAAATGTCATTCGATTCGATCGAAGAAATTTCGGATGAGGAATGGGATAAGACTTTCGCGACGAACATTTCGGCGATGTTCTACATCACCAAAGCAGCGGTGCCGCACATGCAGCCCGGTGCGAGCATCATCAACACGGCCTCGATCAATTCTGATGTGCCGAACCCGCAATTGCTTGCTTATGCGACGACCAAGGGCGCGATCCAAAACTTCACGGCAGGTCTTGCGCAGATGCTTGCGGAGAAGGGCATTCGCGCCAACACGGTCGCACCGGGTCCAGTATGGACGCCATTGATTCCCGCAACGATGCCGACCGAAAAGGTGCAGCACTTCGGTGAGCAATATCCGATCGGGCGTCCCGCGCAGCCGTGCGAACTTGCGCCGGTATACGTGATGCTGGCGAGCGATGAATCGAGTTACGTGTCGGGTGCGACGGTGGCCGTGACCGGCGGCAAACCGATGCTGTGAGGTCGCAGGTGCGCGCTGCCGCGCGATGATCTGACAAGTCGCTTCAGTTCTTCCTAGCTACCGTGCGATCCTGCGCCGTCCTTCAGGGGTGCAGGAGTCGTGGGTGAGCGAGTTCGTCAAGTATGTCGACGGTTTGATCTGGAGTGCGCCGCTGATCTACCTGTGCTTAGGCGCAGGTTTGTACTTTTCCTTTCGCACACGCTTCATGCAGGTGCGCGGCTTTGTAGAAATGCTGCGTCTGACGACCTCCGGGAAAATCTCCGCGGCGGGCGTCTCATCATTTCAAGCGCTGGCCATTTCACTATCGGGTCGTATCGGCGTGGGCAATATCGCCGGTGTTGCAACGGCCATCGCGGCGGGTGGGCCGGGTGCGGTGTTCTGGATGTGGGTGATGGCCTTTCTGGGCGCCTCTACCTCCTACGTCGAATGCACGCTCGGGCAGATCTATAAACAGAAAGATGTCTACGGCCAATATCGCGGCGGGCCGGCGTACTACATCGAACGCGGCATCGGGCAGCGCTGGTATGCGATCACGTTCGCGATCGCGGCCATCGTCGGTACGGGCTTGTTGCTGCCCACGGTTCAGTCATACGAGATCGCCAACAGCGTAGCGAACGCCTGGGGAGTTGCCCCCTGGGTTACCGCGGTCGCCATCGTGGTAATGCTTGGTGTGATCATCATTGGCGGGGTGCGGCGCATCGCGCGCTTTGCCGAGATCGTCGTGCCGTTCATGGCAACGGGTTATGTATTCATCGCCCTCATCATCATGGCGATGAACATCGATATGGTGCCGGCGATGTTCGCATTGATCATGGATAACGCCGTCAATCCGAACGCGGCGTTTGGCGGCATTATCGGTCTTGCGATCCAATGGGGTGTGAAGCGGGGCATTTACTCGAACGAAGCAGGTCAAGGGACCGGTCCGCACGCAGCTGCGGCGGCCGAGGTATCGCATCCTGCGAAACAAGGTTACGTGCAAGCTTTCTCGGTGTATTTCGATACTGTGATCGTGTGTACGGCCACGGCATTCATCATTCTGGGCACCGGCGCGTACAACGTCATCCATCCAGCAACGGGCGCCGTGCTCGCGGAGAACTTACCTCGCGTTGCAGACGCCTCAGGCGCCATGGTTCCGCTGCCGGGAGGCTCAGCCTATACCCAGGCCGCCATCGAATCGGTGTTCACTGGCTTTGGCGCCAGCTTCGTTGCGTTGGCCGTCATGTTTTTCGCCTTCACGACGATCGTCGCGTACTACTACATGGCCGAAACCAATCTTCAGTACATCGCACGCAACAAAGCCTCCGCAGGGGCGCTGCACGTATTGAAAGCGTTGATCATGATGGCAGTGGGTTTTGGTGCCGTGTGGAGTTCCGAAGGCGTGTGGGCCCTAGGCAGCATCGGCGTCGGCCTCATGGCGTGGCTGAACGTCATCGCGATTCTGATCATTCAGAGGCCGGCGTTGGTTGCTTTGAAAGATTACGAAGCCCAAAAGAACCAAGGGCTCGACCCGACGTTCGATCCCGAAAAACTCGGGATCGCCAATGCGGACTTGTGGCGCAAGTAGCGGTCCGCGCATCAACGCGCGGCTTTCGACTTGTCGATCGCTTTGCGAGCGCGCGCGATGAGTCGCTCGTCGCCGAGTTCACGCGCGCAAGCTTCGAAGCGCGGCGTGGGCCCTTGCCAGCGTAGCGTCTCGACATCATCGAACAGCGCCGCATCAGTGCGCAGGGTTGCAAGCCGTTTGAATAACAGCGCGTCATCGCGACGCTCGCCCAGCGCTTCAGGCGGAAAGTCTTCCAGCGGCCCGTGGCGATTGACTAACGCTGCAGCCGTTTTGCCGCCGATCCCTGCGAGCCCCGGGTAACCGTCGGCGGCGTCGCCGACCAAGGCAAGAAAGTCCGCAATCAATTCCGGCGGGACGCCAAACTTCTCGCGCACGGCATCGGCATTGCGAATCTGCTTCGCGCGGCGGTCCACCTGCACGATGCGATCGGCGCGCACGCATTGCGCAAGGTCTTTGTCAGGCGTCCAGATGCAGACTTGCTCGACGCGTGCATCCTGTTCAGCCAAGTGAGCAGCAGATGCGAGCGCATCATCTGCTTCCAGTTCGGTCATCGGCCAGACGGTCACCCCCATCGCTGCAAGCGCCTTTTCGAGTGGTTCAAACTGCGCACGCAATGCGGGCTCGATGCCTTCGCCCGTCTTGTAGCCAGGCCACAGCTCGTTGCGGAACGATTCGATGACATGATCCGTCGCAACCCCCAAATGCGTCGCGCCTTCTTCGATCATCTGCAGAACGCCATTCAGTACGCCGATGACGGCGCCGTAGCGCGCATCCTTGCCCTTATTGAAGCGTCGCAGGCCATAAAAATGCCGAAAGAGCTCGTAAGTGCCGTCGATGAAGTGCACGATCATGGGCAAGGGTCGCAACGCAAAAGAGGGAATGGATTGTCGCGATTCGGCGCCTGATTTTCGAGGCGGAACCGTTCGTCGTTGCGATACGTCCTGATGTCCTCAACGCCCATCGGAGAAGCCATGCGTCTTATTGTTGCGCTCGTCTTGTGCGCCATGGTCGGCTGTGCAGCCCAGTCCGTGACCCCGCGCGAATATCTCGATGAGCAAACCGCAGCGACGATCACCGTCGTTGCCGATCCTTGGATCTTCACGCGCAAGCACACGCAGCCGCAGCTCGATTTTTTCAATTTGTATGCGATCGATGTGAATCGAATGGGCGATCACAAAAAGTATTTCGCGGTCGTGCATTACTGGCCGAGCGCTGAGCTCACGGCCGAAGGCGCGCCTAAACTCGTATTGAATTTCGGCACAGAAGAACTCGAGCTTCAAGCGATCGCGCAGACGCCGCGTGAAGCAGGAATCGCACAGCCGCTCGATCAGAGTGCGCCGTCCTCATCTAAGACCTGGCTATACCCCGTCGAGCCCGCAAATCTGCAAGCCATTGCTCGAACTCGCCAACTCAGCGCGACACTCGTGAGCTATGACCTTCAGGCCGCCTATGCAGTGTGGCGCGATGGCAGCAATGAATTGAGCGAATTCGCCACCGTGTTCGAGAGGTGAGCTTCAGCGACGGGTTCGCGGCTAACGCGCTAACTCAAAGCCCGCTGAAAGACGGTCCGCGGCGCGCCTTCAAATGCAGTTCGCGCAAGCGGTAGTCGATGACGACCGCTTCCAGCACGCCAATGACATCCATGCCGATCAGGATCGCGGGCTCGTTGGTCAGGTTCCACGCCTGGAAAATGTAGATATCGCCAAACGCCACCTGCATGCCCGTGATTTTGATGCCGCCGATGTTGACCGGCGGCGCGCGCACGGCGTGGACGGTTGCCGTATCGAGCGTCACACCGATCACCTCGGTTTCCTGTGATTGTCGCGCGCGTCGCAGCAGCGCTTCGCGCAAACGATTGTTGCCGATCGTCGACTGCGCGCCCGTGTCGAGCATCGCAAGGGTCTTCACGCCGCCCAGTTCGATTTCGAACATGAGGAGACGACCGTGGCGTAATTTGACCGGGACGCGTTGAAAGCCCGGGCCGGGCCGTTGACGTTTCGAGCGCAGGATCGAGATTTCATCCTTTCTGAAATCGATGAAAATGCGCTTGTCGCGCAGACCTTCGGTGCCAAGCGCACCTTCCGCGCCGCCAAATACGTCTTGTACGACCGGAATCCGCCGTTCCTCGAGCCATAGATCGCCGACTTCGAGACTGTCGACTGCAATCGTCGGCACTTGCGCGGTGCCGGTGACGCCATGCACTCGGACCGGCTTGGCAGATTCCACTGACTTTCCAAGCCGCTGCGCGGTGGCAGGCGTGATCACCGAACGCGTTGCGCCCGTGTCGAGCACGAGTCGGAACGGACCTTTGCCATCGATGTACACCGGGGCCCAGATGCGTCCGATGCGATCACGCAGGGTAGGCGCGACATAGCGCGGTTCAGGCGCCGTGACGATGACTTCTTCGGTCGTCGAGAGCGCTGGGATGTCGGCGAGAACGGGCAGATTGCCGAGGGTGTTCTCGACGCCATTGGCGTGGGTCGCGAGACCGAAAAGCAAACTCAGGAAAAAACTCATGAGGCGCATGTGATCGCTCCTCCCGTTGACGGGATGTGAACACTGCGAGGTGTAGTGGTAGCACATCTGGACGGCGGCTGTCCTGCGCGAATACGTGTCACAAATTTCCAGGTGGAGGGCGGGGCGCTGCACGGTGCGCGCCGGAACCTCCGCTTCGGCCGTGCCCTTAACTCATCACCGCCTCCTTCGCGAGGCGGGTATCCGAAGTCATGCGAGAGGATTCCCCATGAATATAAGGGTCGTGGTCGCGGATGAGCGCCGTGCTACTTTTTTCGATGTCGCTCGACCGAGCAGCTTGCGCGAAGCAGGCGCAGTCGAAAATCCGGTGGCAGGGCTAAAAGACACCGATCTCGAAACCGATCGGGCGGGGCGCCGCTTTGGCGGAGCGCAAGGCGGCAATGGCCGCAACGCCACGCAAGGCCATCATCACGGCGTCGATGGTGAACGCAGCACGCTGCAGCACGATCTGACGTTGTTTGCGAAAGAAGTCGGCCGGCGCGTGGATGCCGATCGCGTGAACCACAAGTTCGACAAACTCGTCATCGTGGCTGCACCCAAGATGCTAGGGCTGATCCGGCAAGCGATCTCGCCGCCCTTGCAGTCGATGATTGCCGGAGAGGTGGCCAAGGACCTCGTCAACCACGGCCCCGACGCCATCTTGAAGGTCATCCCACAGGATGCCTTCTTCGAGTAGGCGTCCGTTAGGAGAGAGCTATCGCTCTGAACGAGCCGATGGGCCGACGGTATCGGCGGAGTAGGCGCCGCGTTTGCCCATCGGCTGGGGCTGTCCTTCCGTCGTATCGCGCTTGGTCTGCCGCTCCATTTCGGCGTTGATTTCAGCCCCGAGAATGACGACGAAGCCGCTCAGGTAAAACCACAGCAACAGCACGATGACGCCACCGAGCGTTCCGTAGGTCTCGCCGAAATTGCCCCAGTTCCGCACGTAGAGGGCAAAGAGCAAACTCCCCGCCAGCCACAATCCCGCAGCGATCAGCGAACCGGGCGTGACCCATTGCCACCGCGCTTCGTGTCGATCGGGCGCAAATCGATACACGATGGCGAGCCCGACGATCGCGACGCCGAACAACAGCGCCCAACGTGCGATCAATAGGACGGCTTCGGTCGCAGGCCCGAGCGGCAGAAAAGACAAGCCGATCGGCACGATGACGCCCAGCAGCAATACCGCGAGAAAGCCGATGACCCCACCCGCCGTAAATGCCAACGAAATGAGCAGCTGCTTGAAGAAGCCGCGTTTTTCTTCTTCGTCGTAGGCGATATTCGTCGCCGTAATGAGCGCAGACATCCCTTTGCGCGCACTCCATAGCGCAACCAGGATGCCGATGACCACACCGATACTGAGTGCTTCCTGGCGTTGCGACACATCCTCCACCTGACGCTCGAGGATGCGCGCGCCGTCGTCGGGCAACGTCGCAGTGATTTGCGCCAGATGCTCGCCGATCGTTACCGGGGAGGCGAACAATCCATAGATGGAGACGGCCGCGGCCAGCGCGGGAAAAACCGCGAGTAGGGCGTACAGCGCCAGCCCCGCGGCAATGATGGAGACATTGTCGGACGCCATCTCGTTTTTGACGCGCATCGCAATGTCCCACCAGCCGCGCGCCGGGATTTCGCTCGGCGCATCGGCTTGTCGTCCGCGCTGCGTATCGCGACGGTGCTCGTTATGAGTACGTGCATGCATGGACATGCAACGCGCGGCGCCAAGGGAGAGATCCGGGCGCTGCTTATCGCAGCGCGTTCGCCTCCATGACCGTCAGCGAGGTGACGTTGACGATGCGACGCACCGTCGCCGATGGCGTCAGGATGTTCACGGGTGCGGCACAGCCGAGCAGTATCGGACCCACCGCAACGTTGTTGCCGGCCGCCGTCTTCAGAAGGTTGTACCCGATGTTCGCGGCGTCGAGATTCGGCATGACGAGCAGATTGGCCGTACCCGACAAGGTGGTATCCGGAAGGATCTTGCGACGTAGCGCTTCATCGAGCGCGCAATCGCCATGCATTTCACCATCAACGTCCAAATGCGGCGCCTGTTCGCGAATCAACTCCAAGGTGCGACGCATCTTCACTGCGGACGGATTTTCGTGCGAGCCGAAATTGGAGTGTGACAACAAGGCGATCTTCGGTACGACGCCGAAGCGGCGCACCACTTCCGCAGCCATGCGCGTAATTTCGCAAAGCTGCTCCGCCGTGGGGTCGACGTTGATATGCGTGTCGACAATGAACAATTGCCGGTTCGGCAGAATCAACGCGTTCATTGCGCCATAGACGGTGACGCCCGGGCGCTTGCCGATGACGCGATCGATGTATTGCAAATGGCGCGAAGCAGTGCTGATCGTGCCGCAGATCATGCCGTCCGCCGCCCCCTTGCGCACCAGCATCGCAGCGATCAGCGTCGTGCGCCTTCGCATTTCGAGCTTTGCATATTGCGCCGTCACACCGCGACGCCGCATCAAGCTGTGGTATTCCATCCAGAACTCACGATGCCGCGGATCCTGTTCGGTATTCACCACGGTGTAATCGCGTTCGCTCTGGAGCCGCAAGCCATAGCGTTTCATGCGATTTTCGATGATCGCCGGTCGCCCCACGAGAATCGGATGGGCGAGTTTTTCTTCGACGAGAATCTGCGCGGCGCGCAACACGCGCTCATCTTCACCTTCGGCGAATACGATGCGCGAGCGCTCCGGCGGCACTTTGCGAGCCGCCGCATAGATCGGCTTCATCATCGTGCCGGCCTGATACACGAATTGTTGCAATTGCTGGCGATACGCATCGAAGTCGGTGATCGGTCGCGTCGCCACGCCCGAGGTCATCGCCGCGCGCGCCACGGCAGGGGCGATGTGCACGATCAACCGCGGGTCGAAGGGTTTGGGGATGATGTATTCCGGTCCAAACGACAGGTCTTCTACACCGTATGCATCGACGACGTCTTCGTTCGAGCCTTCGCGTGCGAGATCCGCAATCGCATGCACGCAGGCGATTTCCATTTCGCGCGTGATCGTCGTGGAGCCGGCATCGAGCGCGCCGCGAAAGATGAACGGAAAACACAGGACGTTGTTGACCTGATTTGGATAGTCAGAGCGGCCGGTCGCGATGATGGCATCGGAGCGCACCGCTTGAACTTCTTCCGGCAGGATTTCGGGCGTCGGATTAGCCAACGCAAAAATGAGCGGGTGCGGCGCCATGGCTTTCACCATGTCTGGCTTCAACACACCGCCTGCGGACAACCCGAGAAAAATGTCCGCATCCGCGATGACTTCGCTCAACTGTCGCAGCGACGTCTTTTGTGCAAAGCGCGCCTTCTTGGGATCCATGAGTTCGGTGCGACCCTCATAGACGACCCCCGCCAGATCAGTGATCCAGATGTTTTCTTGCGGCAAGCCGAGATCGACCAGCAGATCCACGCAGGCCAGCGCGGCGGCGCCCGCGCCGCTGACCACCAGCTTCACTTGCTTTATGTCCTTGCCGACGATCGACAGGCCGTTCAACACGGCTGCACTGACGATGATGGCGGTGCCGTGCTGGTCGTCGTGGAAGACGGGGATTTTCATGCGCTCGCGCAGTTTGCTTTCGACCTCGAAGCATTCCGGCGCCTTGATGTCTTCGAGATTGATGCCGCCGAAGG
>CAZIXV010000106.1:0-11773 GCA_964543105.1 uncultured Steroidobacteraceae bacterium | reverse complement strand
TCGTGTGTTGAAGGCCCAGAGGACGAACGGCGCGGTAAGATTCCGACAGGCTCGGCTCCACCGCCTGATAGCGTCCGATGGCCGGTCGAAGACGTGGATCGAGCCGCTGCCTATTATGGAGATCGTGTAATGAAAGAACTCATCGAACTGGAGGAGCAAGGTTGGCGCGCTCTGTCGAGCGATGCTGCGACAGCCAAGAGCTTCTATGCGTCCGTGCTGCGTGATGATGCGGTGATGTTGTTTCCCGGCGGGATGCGAGTCGTCGGGCGTGAACGAATCCTTGCGTCGCTCGGATCGCAGCCGTGGGAGTGGTTCCGAATCGAGGATCCGATCGTCATTTCACTTTCAGGCGACATCAAGACGCTCGTGTACACGGCAACTGCGCAGCGCAAAGGGAGCGAGCCTTACGTCGCGTTGATCAGTAGCACATATGTCCGGGGCTCGACTTGGCAACTCATCGTGCATCAACAGACGCCGGTTTGAACGTCGGATTTCGATCATCATCCCGTTCGCGCTCGCGCTAACCACCACACGCCGCCGATCACGAGCGCTGTACCCATCGCGATCCAGAGCGTGAAGGGCTCATCGAGGAGCCAGACGCTGAGGAGAATCGTCGAGAGCGGACCGATCATGCCGATCTGCGCCGTTATCGTCGCGCCGAGGCGCTCGATCGCGAGCATCACGAGCAGCTCGGGTACGAAGGTACACAAGATGGCGTTGAGAACGCCGAGCCAGATGACCTCGGGTGCGACGACCATCGCACTCGGCGGGCGCAGAATGAAGAACTGCGCGATACACAGAATGCACGCGATGCTCGTTGCCAGGCCGCTCAAACGCAGCGCGCCCAGCCGCTTCACCGCTTCGCCGCTATAGACGAGATACAGCGCGTAGCTCACGGCGCTCGCAAAGACGAGTGCCGTGCCGAGCATCGCATTGCTGCCGCTCAAGGTGAGATCGTGCCCGAACACGATGAATACGCCGGCGTAGCTCAGGATCAGGGCGCCCCATTGCGCGCGGCTGACGCGATAGCGAAACAGGACGACGCTCAGCAACAAGACGATCGTTGGATTCAGATACAGGATCAGCCGTTCGAGACTTGCGCCGATATATTGCAAGCCTGCGAAATCGAGAAAGCTGGCAAGGTAATAGCCGCTGAACCCCAGGCCGCTGACGACCAGCCAATCCTGGCGCGTGAGCGGTGCGGCGTCCCGGCTTGCCCACCATGTCAAAAAGGCGAACAGCGGTAGCGCAAACAGCATGCGGTACATGATCACTGTCACCGCATCGACACCGTAGCGATATGACAGCTTGACGATGATCGCTTTGCCGGAAAAGCCGATCGCGCCCGCGGCGGCCAGCGCGAAGCCTACCCAAGCCGCCCGCCGCGCAGTGGCAGGGGCGGTTTTCGAATGCGATTCGCTGCTCAAGATAGACGTTGATGCCGCGCCGCTCCCCGCCTCATCGAAGCGGGGAGCCGGCTGCTCATTTATGTTCTGGCGCGGGAGGGGTGGTACGCAGCTTCGCCATGAGCGCATCCACTTTGCGGCTCACGTATTGCGGCGACTTCGTGCCACGCGCGAAGAGTGCATACACCGCCGGTACGGCGATCAGGGTCAAGAACACCGAGACCATCGCGCCATAAAACACCACCACGCCGATCGGACGGCGCTGTTCGGCGCCGGCGCCAGTCGCGATGAGGAACGGCACCGCACCGAACGCCGTACACAACGTCGTCATGAGCACCGGACGCAGACGCGTCACTGCGCCCTGCACGATGGCTTGGGTGAACTCGACGCCGCGATCGCGTAACTGATTAGCGAACTCGACGATCAGCACGCCGTTCTTCGCAGCGATACCAATCAGCATCACCACCGCGATCTGACTGAAGATGTTCACGCTGATGCCGGCAATCTTCAGCCCGAAGACGGCGCCGATGACCGCGAGCGGCACCGTCACCATGATGATGAACGGATGCACGAAGCTCTCGAACTGCGCGGCGAGCACCAGGAACACGACGGCGATCGCAAAAATGAAAGTGAAATACATCTGCTGGCCCGTGCGCACGTACTCACCGGATTCGCCATCCCACATGAGCGTCGCTTCAGACGGCAGTTCTTCCGCGACGGTCTGCTGGAACCATTGCACGGCTTCGCCCATGGTGTAGCCGGGAGCGAGGTCCGCCGAAATTTCGATTGCGCGCAAGCGATTGAAGCGAGCCAGTTCGACGGCGCCCGCCGTTTCTTCGACCCGGACGACGTTCGACAACGGAATCAGATCGCCGCCGCGGCTCGAGCGCACGTGGATGTTCGTCAAGTCGGTCACCGTGCGTCGATCTTCGCTGCCTGCTTGCAGCATGACGTAGTACTCGCGGCCGCGATCGACATAGGTCGTGACGCGGCGCGAACCGAGCACGGTTTCGAGCGTGCGGCCGATCGTCTGCAGCGAGATGCCGAGTTCAGCAGCGCGGTTGCGATCGACCGAGACACGCAATTGCGGTTTGCGCTCTTTCCACGAGGTGTCGATGTTCTGTAAGCCTGGGTTACTTTGCGCGAGCAGCATCAGCCGATCCGACCATTCAGCGATCTGCTGGTAATCGGGACCGCCGATCACGGCTTGCACGGGCGCGCCAAACCCACGACGTCCGAGACTGCTCGGCTGGCCGGCGAAGGCACGCACACCAGGGATTTTCTGGATCTCTGCCATAAGCGACTGCGTGATTTCTTGTGCCGAACGCTCGCGCTCACCCCAATCCTTGAGGATCACGAAGGCGCGCGCGGAGTTGACGTCGCCGCCGCCGCCGAAGTTCGGTACGCGCACCATCACGCGATCGATGTCGCCATACACATCGCGTTCGTGATTGACGATGGCTTCCAGTCGGCGTGCCTGTTCTTCCATGTAGTCGAAGCTCGCGCCCTCGGGCCCTTGCAGCGAAATGATGACGCGTCCGATATCCGCAGACGGCGCAAACTCCGACGGAATGGTCGTGAACGTATAACCGCCCACGGCGACGACGCCCAACACGCCGGCGACGACGAGCCAGGGTCGGCGCAGGAAACGGTGCAGCAAGTTCTCGTAGAAGCGTGCGAGTTTGCGGAAGAAGCGATCGATTGCGCCGGCGACGCGACCGGGTTTGTGTTCACTCGACATGAGCTTCGAGCACATCATCGGTGTGAGCGTCAACGCGATCAGTGCCGAGAACAGCACCGATGCGGCCAGCGTCAAACCGAATTCGCGGAACAAGCGGCCCAGATCGCCGGGCAGGAACGCGATCGGCACGAATACCGCCGCGAGCGTCATCGTGGTGGCGATGACGGCAAAACCGATTTCGTGCGAGCCGGTAATCGAGGCGACGAGCGGCGGCTCGCCGAGTTCGACGCGACGATGGATGTTTTCGAGCACGACGATCGCATCGTCGACGACCAGGCCGATCGCGAGCACCATGCCGAGCAGCGTCAACACGTTGATCGAATAGCCGAGCGCGTACATCACGATGAAGGACGCGATGATGGCGACGGGAATCGTCAGTGCCGGAATCAGCGTCGTACGCAAGCTGCCGATGAACGCGTAGATCACCGCCAGCACCGAGATGAGTGCAAAGATGATCGCAATCACCACTTCATGCAGCGCCGCTTCGATCGAGATGCCGTTGTCGACGCTGACGGCGAGATTGGCGCCCTCGGGTAAGGTCTCGCGACTGCGCTCTAGTTCCTCGCGTACCCCGCGCACGATGTCGAGCGTGTTGCCCTTGGATTGCGCCTCGATGCCGATACTGACACCCGCGTAGCCGTCGGAGCGCGTCAGGCTGCGATCGTTTTCCGCCGCGAGTTGCACTTGTGCCAATTCGCCAAGCCGCACGAGATGGCCATCGGCGCCGCGCGAAACGACGAGATTGCGAAAATCTTCTTCAGTCTCGAGGCCCACGAGCGTGCGCAGCGAGAACTCGCGCGTTTGCGATTCAATGCGGCCCGCGGGAAGTTCGACGTTTTCGCGGCGCAACGCGTCTTCGATGTCCGCAACAGTCAAACCGCGTGCGGCAAGCGCTTGGCGATCGACCCAGATGCGCATGGCATAGCGTCGCCCGCCGCTTAAAGATACGCGCGCCACGCCGGGGACGGTCGAGAAACGATCGATCAACACGCGCTCGGCATAGTCGGTGACTTCGAGCGTCGACATGCGATCCGAGGTGAAGTGCAGGATCATGATCGCTTCCTGGCTCGAGTCCGCTTTGATCACCTGCGGCGGATCGGCTTCTTCCGGCATTTGTCGCGACACGCGCGAGACGCGGTCGCGCACGTCATTCGCGGCGGCATCGACGTCGCGGGAGACGTCGAATTCGATGCGCACCTGCGAGCGCTCGTCTTCGCTTTCGGATTCGATTTTGAGAATGCCCTCGATGCCCGCGATCGCATCTTCGATGACTTGGGTGATCTTGGTCTCGATGACGGCAGCGGAGGCGCCGGTGTAGGTCGTCGTGATGGAAACGAATGGGCGGTCGATATCCGGATACTCGCGGACCGACAAACGCTCGAATGACACCAATCCGAAAATGATCAGCAGCAGACTGATGACCGTCGCGAAAACCGGCCGGCGAACGGAAACTTCAGAAATGAGCATGATGACGATCCATTTGACGATCCAACTCGCGTGGAGTGGCTAGCAGCCGAACGACGAAGTATGCAGCCCGAAGCGGCCGCATCGCGCTCGTCAACGCATGAAAGTCCTGTAGGGCTTTCGTGGGCCGAGCGTCGAGCGCTGGCCCTCAGGTGGGCCGACCGGGCAACGGCGGAATGATGCCCGATGGTCGCCCCGCGCGACTATTCTCGCAGCGCCTCATTGCCCATTTCTGTGAATTTTCCTCGTAAAGGGCGTGCGCGAGGTTGTCATGGTGGTGCGCGTGAGACCGCCGCTTCACGATCTAGCGAAGCGCCCACCACCAAGCGGCCGCGATACTCGCACACGATGCGAGCGCCAACATGGTTTGCGTCGCATGTCGTTCGAGCCACGCGGGCCGGAAGTTCGCCTGCACCGCGCCGACGATAACGCCCACCGCAAATCCCGCGAGATGCGCGACGACATCCGTGCGCTCATCGCCAGCGCCGGTGAACGCGAGTAATGCGAAGGCGGCAATGAGCGGAGCGGTGCGATGCGCCCAACGATTGAAACGGCTTTTACCGCGCCGCCAGGTGTACGCGCCGACGAGTCCCAGCATGGCGAACACGGCGGTGGACGCGCCGATGCTCACTTGATAGTCGCCCATGACGGCAGCGTCGATGAAGTTCGCGAGCGCCGCAGCGAACAGGATGCTCGCCCAGGCGCGACCCACACCGAGCAGCTGCGCGGCGAAGTAACTGTAGGGCACGCCAAAGGCGAGATTGCCGAGGATGTGCCCCGCATCCGCGTGCAATGTGAGGGCCGTTACAATTCGCCACAATTCGTCGTCGGTGATGACGCTGCGGCGCAGCGCCCCGGCCTCGTACCAATCAAGGCCGCCGAGATTCGCGCCCGCGGCGTACGCGATGCCGAGCATCAGTACCACGTAGACGAACGATCCGGTCCACGCATGGCTGTGCAACGGCTCGGCGGCGGGCGGCGGCTTCGGTCGGCTTTCCTCGGCGTAGCTCTGCAAGTGCGTAAGCGCACCCTCGGCAAATTCCTCCGGCACCAGCAACACAAACTTGTTGTCGTTCTTTGCGACGAGATATTCGATGCCGACGGCTTTCAAGACGAACGCGCGTTGCTCGCATTCGGAAACGAGATAGGAGGCGAAGATTTCGACGTACGTCATCAAGCGTGAACCGAGTCGATCACGCAGGCAGTGCGCTGCACCAGCTAGAGCAGCGTCAAGACATTTTCAGGTGGCCGCCCGATGACCGCTTTGTCGCCGCTGACGACGATGGGGCGTTCGATCAGAATCGGATTCGCAGCGAGCGCTTCGATCCATTGAGTGTCTGACAGCTGCTTGGCGGCAAATTTTTCTTTGTAGATATCCTCGCCCTTGCGCACCAATGCTTCCGGCTTGATGCCGAGTTTGGCGATGATGGATTTCAATTCTTTCGCCGTCGGTGGCGTCTTCAAGTATTCGATCACCTTTGGCTCGATGTCGCGTTCGGTGATCAGCGCCAATGTCGCGCGGCTCTTGCTGCAGCGGGGGTTGTGATAAATCGTGAGCATCGTCTTCTACCTCATCGGCCTAGCGCAGCCGCCGGCCTGTATACGTTTTGCGTGACGCGCCCGAGCGAGTCGCGACTTGCATTTCGCTGCCCTGGACGGTGCCGGCCAGGTGCAGCGCCGAGCGCGCGTCGATCGTGAATTCGATCTCTGCTCCGCGAAGTTTTGCTGCACGAATCGAATGCGTGTCTGCGGCGGGTGCAGATTTCAGTTCTTGATAATGCTGCGCGAACTGCACGCGAAAGGTGTCGCCCGAGGCGTCATCCCGAAATTCCCAGAGGCCATCGACCTTGGCCGGTACGATCCACATATACGCGCGTGTGTTGCCGACGTCCGATTCGATGAATTCGTCCGGGCTCCAATCGCCCATCTTGAAAGTGTTAGAGATGACGCGGGTGCCGGGTTTCAAATCCAGAATTCGCGGTCGCAGCTTCAGATTGAGATCGCTCAACAGATACAGCGTCAGCACGGTCGCCTGGCTGAAGTCCGTCTTGAAGATGTCGCCTTGTACGATTTGCACCTTGTCGGAAAGATTTTCGACTCGCACATAGCAGCGCGCGAGTTGCACCATCTGCGGGTTGTATTCCACGCCCAGCGCGCGAGCGCCGAAATGCTTCGCTGCAGCGATCGGAATCTTGCCATCGCCGGAGCCGAGATCGACCACATAGTCATCGGGTCCGACTTTGGCCGCCTTCAACATCGCATCGACCAGCTCATCGAGCGTGGGGACCCAAATGACGTCCTTGCCTGCTTGCCCGGATTTCGGCGAGAACTGCCGGAAGCATTGCTCACGGGTCGTCGTCGCGCTCGATGCGATCAACGGCACGAGCAAGAGGGCTACAAGCGTAAGAAGGAGAGTGTGGCGCGCGGTCATGGCGGAAGTCGCTTCTCGATCTTCAGGTCGATGCCGCGGAGTTTGACATCGAACGCCCAGCGACGGCAGCCTCGTGACCACTTACAGCGAGTTCCAGTATGGCGACGCGACGACACCTGCTACTCGGCGGCATTGCGGTGGCCATGTCTTCAGCTTGTGTTCATCTCGGAGGAGGGCAGGCGATGTACGGGTTGATTGGCAAAGCATTGGCCGCGCCGGGCAAGCGCGATGAATTGCTGCAGATCCTGTTGGAGGGCACACGCGACATGCCGGGTTGCTTGAGCTACATCGTCGCTAAAGACGCGGCGGACCCCGATGGCATCTGGATCACGGAAGTGTGGGACAGCGAAGCAAGTCATCAAGCGTCGCTGTCGCTGCCGCTCATGCGGGCAGCCATCGCGAAAGGACGGCCGTTGATCGCCGGCTTCGCGGAGCGCTTCACGACCGAGCCGATTGGCGGCGTCGGTCTTGAGGGTTAGCAACGGGGCGCCGGGCACACGGCGATGATTCGCGTGACTAGCGGTGCATTACCGGGAAAACTCAGGCGGGCCTTTCGTGACGAATTCTTCCAGCGCCCGCCATTGTTCGGATGTAAGCACCGCACGCGCAGCCTGCAGGAATTGTTGTCGATGGTGCGCGATACCTTGTAACGCCACATCGCGCACGTACTCGCGCTCCATGGTCGCGAGATCATCGCGCGGTACGCTCGCTTGCAGCTCGAGCGCCTGCACTTCGTAAAGATGCTCGAGCCGCGCCAACAGCAGCCCGCGCTGCTGCGACTCGCTCAAGGCCAGTTCAGCGTCGAGCGAGCGCGCGAATGCTTGTACAAACGCTTGATCACTTTGCGAATCACGCAATCGCTCATACAGGGCGTACTGCTGCGCATCCAGTAATCGCGACAGCTGACGCTCGATCTCGATGGCGGCGTCGATGCTGGAATCTTCCGTCTCGCGCAGCGTGAGTGCATGCAGGACCTGCGTCTGCATGCTCGGTGAAAGCGCGTCGAGCAGCAATGCGTAGCGGGATGCGACGTGCGCATCTGGTGCAGCGGCGTCAAGCGGTGCGCCTGGCTTTGTCTTCGGCGCTGGTCGTTCTTGAGTGAGTGGACTCGAAGGATCGACCGCAGTCGCAACGTGGGTGGCGGGCGAAGCAGGTGTGTGTCGCCGCTCGTGCGCGACCATGCCTGCGAGCAAAATCGCGGTGATGGGCAAGATCAGTAAAGCGCGGTATCGCGTCATGCCAGCGTGAGGGCGAGCGCCTTGTGGCGCTCGCCCATCCATGGAGTGAGTGCGGATCACCAGTTCTTCGAGCGCGTATCCCACATGCCGGTGCAGAAATCACAGCGCGGTCCGATGAACATCGACTGACGTGCATTTTCGCTGGCGAGATGCCAACGCAGCCACGCGACGATGGCGGGCAGGCCGGCACGCGCCGCATCGATGTGACCGACGTTGTCCATGATCGTGAAGACGATCGGTACCGAGGTGTTGCCGTAGTCGCGCTCGCAGTTACGCGTCGCCGACGCGTCGTCTTCGCCGCAGATGTAGATCGCGGGATTGCGCAGATTGCGCGGACCGCGTCCATCGAACGAGCCGCCGGCCACGTGAATCGTCGTTTTCAAGCGCGGGTCGCTTGCGATTGCGAAGGTGCCGACCGAGCCGCGCGAATGGCCGCCTGCGGCGATGCGATCGAGCGCCAGGCGCTGGTGGTATGGGCTTGCGCTGCGGCCGTTTTCGCTGACGAGCCAATCGATCGCGGCTCGGATCTCGCTGCCGTTGCTGGTCGACACTTCCGAGTAAACGACGAAGCCGTGCGATGCGATGCGGCGCATGTGGTCTTCGTAGCTGCTCGGCGTCGAGCCTGCGCCCGGGCCCCAAATGAAGACGGGATGTTTGATTCCGTTCTGTCCGAGCGTCGCGGGGCGCGCCACCCAGCCGTTGCGGCGCGGGCCCGTATTGCGCTCGATCGTCGTTGCGAACGGACCATCTCTGTCTACGCTGCTCACGGGTGGAAGCACACCGCCCGGCGGGTCTGGATCGGGATTGCCGTTGCCGTTGGTGCCCGAGAGCACGATGTTTGCGACGGTATACGACTCGAAAAAGCTGTTGGCGTTGAGTTGGAAGCGCAGGTAGACGCTGCGATTGGCTGCATCCGGTCCCAGGCTCAAGGTCACGCGTCCGGACGCGTCGCGAACGGATTCGAGGGTCGTGAAGGTCGTACCGTCGGTCGAGTAAGACGCGACTGCGGTTTCACGTGCATCGAGCCCGGATGTGGAGCGATCGAAGCTCAATGTGAGGTTACTGAAGCCGCTCGTATTGATGGCGCTCGAGGTGATTTGCGCGCCGCCGCCGAGGCTTGCACGCAAGCGCGCGCCGTACGAACCGGTCGTGACGGTACCCTCGACAGTAAAGCCGCCGAGGCCTCCAGAAAAATTTTGTTGGTAGATCGTTGCGCCATTGACCGCCGCACTGCTGGCGAGCAGCGCAGTCAGAAACGCGAAACGGCTGACGCGTCTACTGCGTCGTGGCAGTGCTGATGTCGTCCCAGGATTGAATGCGTGCTTTTCCATGGCAGGTTCCCTCGTGATCCGATGTCGATGGTGTTTGCAGCGTGTCCGTCGCGATGAGCGCCACCTTCGTGCGGCGCGTCCGTCGCCAACAGTTGGAGGAGCAAACGATTCGATGCTAGGTAAACGCTCGCTCGAAGCGCTATGACGCGAGACGCGTCAATGCTTGAGAAACGGCAAGTCGGGCACCAGGATCACGCTGCAGGAAGGCGACTGTATTTTTTTCACGCCGATACGATGGAGTTGCGCTGTGCGGCTGCGACACGGTGCCGGCGGGCAATTGGTTGCGCTGCGCGCTAGTATGCGCAGCCTTGGCAATCGAGGTGCGAAGTGCGAAAACTCGCGATTCTTTTGATGTCTGTGCTCATTCTGAGCGCGTGCTCGAGCGCGCATACGGATCCCGTGCGAACGTTCGAGGTGGCGTTCGATCACGCGCCGCCCTCGAGCCTCGACGTGCCTAACGCATATCTCCTCGAACGGCGCCGCTTTTTCGTCATCAGCGAATCGACGTGGCGCTTACATCTGCGTGGGCCAGGTGCTCGACAATTGGTGTTCGATCGCTGGCCGGACCTGGAAGCGGCGACGGTGAGGTCGTTCGTTCAGGGCGCACAGACACCCTGGTTTGCACCCGGGCGCGATATTCAATACGTCACCTTGAGGTCGCCGACGGATCCGGCTGTCATGGTGATGTTGAATCCGCACGCAAGCGATGTGTTCATCGCCTACGATCCATGAGGAATGCGGTTGCTTCCTCCCTCACTTTTCGACATCGGTTCTGAATGCGCGCCATCATCGTCCCCGTCACGCCCTTTCAACAAAACTGCTCCATCGTATGGAATGAGACGAATCGCCGCGCCGCCGTCGTCGATCCGGGTGGTGACCTCGATCGCGTGCTGGCGCAACTCGACAAAGAAGGTCTGACGCTCGAGAAGATTCTGCTCACGCATGCGCACTTGGACCATGTTGCCGGCACGGCGGAACTGGCGAAATTGAAGCAGGTGCCGATCGAAGGGCCGCACGAAGCGGATCGCTTCTGGATCGAAGGTTTGCCCGAAGCCGCGCAGCGCTACGGCTTTCCTCCCGCGGAAATCTTCGAGCCCGACCGCTGGCTGCAGCACGGCGATACCGTGACGATCGGCGGCGAGACGCTCGAAGTCTTGCATTGCCCCGGACATACGCCGGGGCATGTCGTCTTCTTTCATCGCGACGTGCGCGTCGCGTGGGTGGGCGATGTGTTGTTCGCCGGATCGATCGGCCGTTCGGACTTTCCGCGCGGCGATCAGGAAACGCTGATCCGTTCGATTCGCGAGCGCCTATTTCCGCTCGGTGACGATGTGACCTTCGTGCCCGGCCACGGCCCGACTTCGACCTTCGGCGACGAACGGCGCAGTAATCCGTTCGTCGCTGATCGTCGGTTTGCCTGAGGCTATCGCGTCACTGCAGCAGACGCTGCTTCAGTTTGCAGGCCGCGAACGCGGCGTTGCATTCGGATCGATCTGACCGAGTCCCGTCACTTCGCCGGACGCGAGCACATGACCTTTGAGCGGCGCGATCAACTCGTCGTAGTTTTTCGGTGAGAAATCGCTCGGCAAAACCGTGTCGAGCGCAAAGACCTGGATGTGATACCGATGCTTCGGTCCCGGCGGGGTACGGGGCCCGAGATACGGCTTGTTCGGGCCTTGATAGTTCGGACCGTAGATCGCCGCGGCGGGCTTCGCATCGGGCGCCATGCCTTCCGGTAGCTGCGTTACGTCGGCGGGGATGTTCACGATCGACCAATGCAGGATCGGCGAGCCGCGCATGACGAAGGCGCTGTCTTGCATGATGATGGCGTAGGACTTCGTCGTCGCAGGTCCCTTGCTCCATTGCACGCCGGGGAAGTGATTGCCCTGGTATTGCGTGTACTTGAAAGGAATGTCCGCACCGTCTTCCCAGCCGGCGGTCGTCACCTTCAATTTCTCTTCTGCCGGCAGCGTTGCAATCGCAAGCAATTCCGCGCCCGGCGCAGGGTCGACGGGCGGTGGCGCTTGGGAGAAAGCCGGTGCGGCCAATCCTATTGCGGCCATGAGGGTCAGAAGCAAAGCAGGCGTCTTCATGAGGAATCCTCTGTGATGTGCTCTTACCGGTGCATCCTTGGATGAAACGAGCGAGCGCGTGATCCGTTT
>CAZIXV010000105.1:0-11799 GCA_964543105.1 uncultured Steroidobacteraceae bacterium | reverse complement strand
CCGAAACACGTGAGCCATTTCCAAGCCGCCGTGGTGTACAGCATTCCGCTGCAATTGCTCGCATATCATTGCGCGCTGCTGCGTGGCACGGATGTGGATCAGCCGCGCAACCTGGCGAAGTCGGTGACGGTGGAATAGGGCTGACCGTCTGGAGTCAGGGTTGTTGGCGGGCAGTCGCTCGACGTTGTTCGACAGCAAGCACGCCTTCAACAGCAATACCCGCAAGAAACATATCGAGTGCTGCCATGCCTTCACGGTGCAGGCACATGTCGTTGGGGCTCAAGATCCAGTGTCGAAGTGCGCCGCCGATCAAGAAGTGAATCGCGCGTGCGGCTGCCCTCGGGTCGATGCCGTCACGTAAGTGTCCGAGCTTGCGCGCGCGCTGCAGCGTCGTGGTCATATGCGTGAGGGCTTGTGCCGTCGCTCGCTGTCCTTGCGCGAATAATTCCTCGGTCTCATCGGCATATTCACACCGCAGCAACGTAATCTCGATCGTGTTGCGTGCGTGCGGTGTGTTGGCGATCTCCGCCAGTGCATGGTCGTGAAAGCGTCTTAGCGCAAGCAAGGGCTGCTGCTTCTCGCGCGACATTTCCTCGAGGCCACAAAACAACGGTACTCGCACGCGATCGATGACCGCTTGCAGCACTTCGAGCTTGTTCTTGAAATGCCAGTACACCGCCCCACGTGTGTAGCCTGCGCGTGCGGCGATGTGTTCGAGTGAGGTGCGGAAAACGCCCTGCTGCAGAAAACAGGCTTCCGCCGCGTCGAGGATTTCCTCGCGCGTTGCTTCCGCTTCTTCCTTCGTTTTCCTCGCCATGGCTCCTCCGATGCGCCGGCGAGCATACTGGCTGATTGACATACATACAAGGCTGTATGTATCTTGCGCCGCCTTGGGGTCGCCCCCAGATCTTCCCGTCTCAATATCCCCACTGGTGATGCATGCCTGCTTCGGAGCCCCCTCGTCCGCGATTGTTCGCCGTCGTCCTCATTGGCGCCTCTTTGGCCGCTTGCGCCAACCAAGAACCGCCGCCGCCGCCGCCGCCTGAAGTCATCGTCGAAACGATCAAGGTCCAAGACCTACCGCTGGCCCTGAAATACCCAGCGCGAGTGGTCGGCTCGCGCGTCGTCGAAGTACGTGCACGCGTCAGCGGCATTGTCGTCGAGCGCGCCTATCGCGAAGGCGAGGCGGTCCAAGCCGGCGATCTGCTATTTCGGATCGAGCCCGATACCTATCGTGCGGCCCATGAGCAAGCGGCCGCGCAAGTGGCGATTCAGCGCGCGGCCATTGCCCAAGCAGAAAGCGACTTCGAACGCACCAAGAAGCTCGTCGAAGAAGGCGCAGTCAGCCGGCGCGAATTCGATCAAGCGCAAGCCGCCTATATGTCTGCCAAAGCAGGCCTTGCCGCCGCGGAGGCAACGCAGAAAATGGCGAAGCTCAACCTCGACTACACCGAGGTGCGTTCGCCTGTCTCTGGGTTGGCCAGTAAGGAGGCGGTCAGCGTCGGCAACATCGTGAATGGTTCAAGCGGCGCGGGTGGTGATTTGCTGACGACCGTCGTGCAAGCAGATCCGGCCTATGTCGAGTTCTCGATCGCAGAGCCCGAGCACCTTCGCTTGCGAATGCTCGCAGAGTCACAGCCAGGTGAACTGCCCGTGCGCATCGTGACCGGCTCGCGCTGCAACGTCACCGGCAAGCTCGACTTCAGCGACACCTTCGTCAATAGCGCCACCGGCACCGTTCGTGCTCGCGCGATCTTTCCCAACACGGACGGCTGCCTCGTCTCGGGCCAATACTTGTCGATTGAAATGAGCGGCTTGTCGATTCCGCAAGCGATGGCCGTGCCAAAGGCCGCGTTTCTGTTCTCGCAAGCCGGGCCGATGGTGTGGGTCGTCGATGCCGAAAGAAAGGTCTCGCAACGTCCGGTGGAGATTCAAGAGAGTTGGGAAGACAGCTGGATCATCAGCCACGGTCTGCAACCCGGCGAGCGCGTGATCATCGAAGGCATTCTCAAAGTCGAACCCGGCAACGAAGTCGTCGCGTTGACGCGCGAGGAAGAAGCCGCGCACAGCGCCCAACTCGCGTCCTCCGACGCCGAAGGCTGATCATGTTCGCCCAATTCTTTATTCGCCGTCCGATCTTCGCGACGGTGTTGTCGATCGTCATCGTGCTGCTGGGTCTGGGCTCGATGATCGGCTTACCCGTTGCGCAATATCCGGAAATCCTGCCGCCGCAAATCACTGTGTTCGCACGTTATTCGGGTGCGAGCGCGAATGTCGTTGCCGATACCGTTGCTGCACCGATCGAAAACCAGATCAACGGCGCGACTGGATTGCTGTACGTGGAGTCCTCGAGCAGCTCCGACGGCAGCATGCGCCTGACCGCGACCTTCGAGACCGGCACGGATCCCGATGCTGCGCTCGTCGAAGTGAACAATCGCGTCGCCGCCGCGACGCCGATGCTCCCGGAAGAAGTGCGTCGCCTGGGTGTGAATGCTCGCAAATCGATGTCGTCGATCCTCGGCGTCGTCGCGTTGCAGGCGCCCGATGGTCGCTACGACGAGGTGTATTTGAGCAATTACGCGCTCGTGAACATCGTCGATGAATTGAAGCGCGTGCCCGGCGTGGGCGATGCCATGCTGTTCGGGTTGAAGTACTACTCGATGCGCATCTGGCTCGAGCCGGATCGCATGAACGCACTCGGCTTGACGCCCTCGGACGTCGCCGCGGCGTTGCGCGATCAGAACGCCCAGTTGCCGGCCGGAAAAATCGGCAATGCGCCGCTCGATGAGCCGGTCGGCTTTACGTACACGATGACGACGCAAGGACGGCTCGATACGCCGGAGCAGTTTGGCGAAGTGATCGTGCGTCGCGATGCCGATGGCGGCGTCGTCCGCGTCAAAGACGTGGCACGCGTGGAACTCGGCGCGCAGGACTACAGCTTCACCTCGAAGTACAACGGCAAGCTTGCCGTGCCGATTGGCATCTTCTTGAGTCCGAACGCCAACGCACTCGAAGCCATGGATGGAGTGAAGCAACGGCTCGACGAATTGGCTGAAGCGTTCCCGGACGGACTCAAACACGACATCGCCTACGACACGACGGACTTCGTGCGCATCTCGATCAAGGAGGTCGTCAAGACTCTGTTCGAAGCCATGCTGCTGGTGTTCTGCGTCGTATTCCTGTTCCTCGGCAACTGGCGCGCGACGCTGATTCCGAGTCTCGCCGTTCCCGTGTCGTTGATCGGCGCATTTGCGGGCATGGCAGCACTGGGCTTTTCGATCAACACGCTGACGCTGTTCGGTCTGGTGCTCGCGATCGGCATTGTCGTGGACGATGCCATCGTGGTGCTCGAGAACGTCGAGCGCATCATGCATGAGGAAGGACTCTCGCCGGTTGATGCGACGATCAAGGCAATGAAGCAGGTGACCGGACCGGTCATCGCGATCGTGTTGGTGCTGTGCGCCGTGTTCGTCCCGGTGGCCTTCGTTGGCGGCATGACGGGCGTGATGTACAAGCAGTTCGCGATCACGATCGCGGTTTCCGTTGCGATCTCGGGTGTCGTCGCGTTGACGCTCACGCCGGCCTTGTGCGCGCTGTTACTGAAGCCCGACGACAAAGCCAGCTTTGCTTGGTTGAATCGCTTCAATGCGTGGTTCGCCAAGATGACCGGACGCTACACGAACGGCGTCGGTTACTTGCTGCGGCACACCGCGCTCACATTCTGCCTGTTCATCGCGATCGGCATCGCGGCCGTGCTCTTGTTCCGCGCCGTTCCGAGTTCGCTGCTCCCCGATGAAGATCAAGGCTTCGTCATGACCATGACGAATCTTCCCGATGGCGCCTCGCTGTCACGCACCGATGCCGTGGTCGATCAGCTCCATGAGTTCGAGCTCAATCACCCCGATGTCGATCGCGTGATGAGCCTCATCGGTTTGGACATGATGACGCTGTCGCTCAAACCGAACGCGGCGACACAGTTCATTACCTTGAAAGATTGGAGTGAGCGGCCGAAGCCCGAGCAATCATCGATGGCGATGGCCGAGAACGTGATGGGCTACGGGATGACGAGCGTACGCGATGCATTCGTCATGGGATTGAATCCGCCGCCGATCCAAGGGATGTCCACCACCGGTGGCTTCGAGGTGTACGTCGAAAGCCGCGCCAATGCGGACTATCGTCAGATCGCAGACGTCGTCGGCAATGTGATCGCCAAAGCGAACGAGCATCCCGCGCTGACGCAAGTGCAGACGATGTTCAGCGCGGGCGCGCCGCAGATTCATCTCGAGGTCGACCGCGACAAGGCGGCGCGTATGGGCGTCAGTCTCACGCAGTTGTTCGAGGCGACCCAAGCGACGTTCGGTGGCTTGTACATCAACGACATCAGTCGCGACGGGCGCAACTATCAAGTGCAATTGCAGGCCGATGGCGCTGCGCGCGATGAGATCGAAGACCTGCGTAACGTCGCCGTGCGCGCCGATACCGGCGACCTCGTGCCCTTGAATACCCTCGTGACCGCCCGGCAGTCGGTCGGGCCCGAGCAAGTGCAGCGCTTCAACGGCTTCCCCGCGATCAAGATCATGGGCGATCCCTCACCGGGCACCTCCTCGGGTGAGGCCATTGCGGCGATCGAGCAATTAGCGGCCGAACACATGCCTCCTGGTTACACGCTTGCGTGGATTGGCTCTGCCTATCAGGAGAAGCAGGTCTCCGCCGCATCCTCCATTACGATCATCGGCGGCTTGCTATTCGTGTTCTTGATTCTCGCTGCTCAATACGAGCGCTGGTCGTTGCCGTTTGCGGTGATGCTGACGATGCCCTTCGCGCTGTTCGGCGCGGCGCTGGCCGTCTTATTGCGCGGACTCACGAACGACCTGTATTTCCAGGTGGGACTGATCACGCTCATTGGCTTGTCGGCGAAGAACGCGATTCTGATCGTCGAATTCGCGGCTGAGAACGTGCGCTCAGGAATGCGCGTCGTCGATGCGGCCTTGCTCGCCGCGAAGCAGCGGTTCCGTCCGATCATCATGACGTCGCTTGCGTTCATTCTCGGCGTCCTGCCGCTTGCGATCAGCAGCGGTGCGGGCGCGAATGCACGGCATTCGATCGGCACGGGCGTCGTCGGCGGCATGCTGGTCGCGACGCTCGTCGCGACGTTCTTCATTCCCTCCTTCTTCCGCTGGGTATCGCGTCGCGATGAGAAGCGCGAAGCCATTGCCGCTTTGCCCGAGGAGTCGCGCACATGAGGAAAGTCATTGCATGTGTCATTGCGCTGGGTCTGACCGCGTGCGCGGGGATGCCCGAGCGCAATGTGCCGGAAGGCACGGCTGAGGCGCTGCCGGAACGCTTCACGGAGGTGTTGCCGTCCACTGAGGCGAGCGTGCCGGTCGAATGGTGGCGCGGTTTCAAGGATGCCGAACTCGATCGGCTCGTCGACCGCGGCCTGGCATACAACAGCGACTTGATCATCGCGGCGGAGCGATTGCGCGAAGCGCGTGCGGTATTGCGTGCATCGCGTGCAGATCAATTGCCGGACGTGGGTGTCTTTATCGACGGCAGCCGACAGCGCACCTCGCTCATCGATCCCTCGAACACCACGATCATCGAGACGGGCAGCTACGGCGCGTCGGTCAGTTACGAAGTCGATCTGTGGGGCCGGTTGGCATCGCAGAGCGAAGCGGCGCGGCAGCGCTATCTCGCGCAAGGCTACACGCTCGCGTCGTTGCGCTTGACCATTGCCGCGGAACTCGTGCGTGGTTATCTGCAAACGCAAGCGCTGCTTGCCAGCCGCGCCGTACTCGAAGAGAACGTGCAAGTGCTGGAGGATCAGCTGCGCTTGAGTCAGCTTCGCTACGAGATCGGCGCGATCTCCGAACTCGACTTGCAACGCTTCCGCTCCGAACTGGAAGACTCACGGGCGCAGCTTGCGCAGATCGTGCAACGCCAGCAGGCGACACAGCGCGCCTTGCTGTTGCTCGCCGGTGAGGTGCCTTCGCGCGAGGCCGTTGCGCAATTGGCGATCAGCGGGGAAGGAGTGGAGCCGACGGCGTTGCCTGAGGTGCCCACCGGCCTGCCTTCGAGTTTGCTCGATCGACGTCCCGATCTGCGCGCCGCCGAAGCGAATCTCGCGGCCGCAGGCGCCGACCTGAAAGCGGCGCGACGCTCATGGTTTCCCAACATCGTGATCACAGGTTCGGCAGGCGAGATGTCTTCGAGTCTGTCGAATCTGTTCGAAGATGGATTGGATGTCTGGTCGATCGGTGCGAATGTCGCACAGGCGATTTTTGATGGTGGGCGCCGCAATGCCGCCATCGAGGCTTCGGATGCGCGCCGCCTGCAGCTCATCGAGAGCTATCGCGATACCTCGCGGCGCGCCTTCAGCGAAGTCCTCGATGCGCTCGACGCAAGAGCAGCGGCGAGCGAGGTGCATCGCGCGCGCAGCGCACAGGCCGAAGCGCTTGCGACGTCGTTGCGCTTGGCGCAGCGCCGCTATGACGAAGGCTATTCGGATTATCTCGGCGTATTGGATGCACGCCGCAGCCTGTTGCAGTCGCGGCTCGCGGTGGCCGAAGCGCGCCGTGCAGGCGGTGCGGCTTACGTCGATCTGGTGCTCGCAGTCGGCGGGGGCTGGTCAGACACACCTTAGCGTTTCTGCGCTCCTGGCAATCGATTTCCCGGGAGCGTAGCGCCTCTGCGTAAATACGGCGGACCGTGTGCGGGCTCGAGCGATAGACTTGCTCGACCATGGTTACGCCGATCCATAAGACATCGCAGAGGCCCGCATGACAAGCGACACTCCGAGCAGCATTGCGCCCGCACGGGTGAGCGGCGGACGCATTCTCGTTGCAGCATTGCACCGTCAAGGTGTGCGTCGCATTTATTGCGTACCGGGCGAAAGTTATCTGCCGGTGCTCGATGCGTTGCACGACGTGCCTGACATCGCGGTCGTCAGTGCGCGCCATGAGGGGGCCGCCGCCAACATGGCCGAAGCGGACGGCAAGCTCACCGCGCGACCCGGCATTTGTTTCGTCACGCGCGGTCCGGGCGCTACGCATGCGTCGATCGGCGTGCATACGGCCTTCCAAGATTCGACGCCGATGATTCTGTTCATCGGTCAGGTCGCTCGGGAGGCGCGCGATCGCGAAGGTTTTCAGGAAGTCGACTATCGAGCGATGTTCGCGCCACTTGCGAAATGGGTCGCCGAGGTCGATCAGCCGGAACGCATCGCAGAGTATGTTGCGCGTGCCTATCGTGTGGCGCAGTCGGGACGCCCAGGGCCTGTCGTGTTGTCGTTGCCGGAGGGCACGCTCTCGGATACGGCAGCCGTCGACGTTCACGCATCACTTATTACAGGCGCCGCCACCGCGCCGAGCGCTCGCGACCTCGCGGCCTTCGTCGATCTATTGCAACGTGCCGAGCGACCGCTGTTCGTTGTCGGCGGGTCGGGCTTGAACGCATCGAGCCGCGAGCGGTTGACTGAATTCGCACAACGTAACGAACTGCCGCTGGTCGCGAGTTTTCGCCGCCAAGACATCATCGACAACCGCAGCGAGCGCTATTGCGGTCATCTAGGGTTGGGCATCGATCCGCAACTCGCGCAGCGCGTGCAATCGGCAGATGTAATCGTCGCGCTGGGTTCGCGCTTGGGTGAGAACACGACGAACGGCTATACCTTGCTGCGGCCACCGATGTCACAGCAGACGCTGATTCACATCCACCCCGATCCGAATGAACTGGGTCGCGTCTTTCAACCGACGCTGGCGATTGCGAGCCGCCCAGCTGAATTCGTCGACGCGCTTGCGCCGCTGCAGATCGAAGGCAGGCAGCGGCGGACGTCGTGGTGTCGCGACGCACGCGCGGACTACGTGAAATTCAGCACGCCTGCCGCAACAAGTGCAGCAAACCATGTGGACTTGGCGAGCGTCGTCGGTTGGTTGAACGAGCATCTCAACGCAGACGCCATCCTCGCGAACGGCGCCGGGAATTACACGCTGTGGGTGCATCGATACTTTCGTTATCGCCAACCGCGCACGCAGCTCGCGCCGACGAGCGGCGCGATGGGCTATGGCGTGCCGGCAGCCATCGCGGCCAAGCTGCGTTATCCCGAGCGCCAAGTCGTCGCAGTGGCGGGCGATGGCTGCTTTCTCATGTATGCGCAAGAGCTTGCAACGGCCGTGCAGCACGGTGCGAACGTTGTCGTACTGGTCGTGAACAACGGCAGTTACGGCACGATTCGCATGCATCAAGAACGGCGCTTCCCCGGCCGTGTCGTCGCGACAGATTTAGTCAATCCTGACTTCGTCAAGCTCGCGCAAAGCTACGGCGCGTACGCCGAGCGGGTCGAGACGACGGCGGCGTTCGGGCCGGCGTTCGAACGCGCAGTCGCGGCACACCTCCCCGCGCTGCTCGAATTGCGAGTGGATCCATTGCAGTCGACGCCGACGTTTCGGCTGTGATGTACAAACTCGGGCTGTTTCTCACGAGCTTCTCGACTAAGCTTTGCCGGCCTGGACCGCGAGTCAGCGTAGGTCGCTACGTACGCCGTCCGGACCCGGCGGCCGCGCTGTCGTTGGTCGTATCGCTGCGCGGCATCCTCTGCTGACGCTCGATTCAATTCACATTCATCCGTTACGGAGAGTTTCATGCAGATAGCGAAAGACGCCGTCGTCACCATCCATTACACGCTCAAGAACGATGCAGGCGAGACGCTCGACTCGTCCGCCGGTGGTGAGCCGCTGGCGTATCTGCAAGGCAATGGCAATTTGATCCCAGGACTCGAAAACGCGCTCGAAGGCAAAGCAGCCGGCGATAAGTTGTCCGTGAAAATCCTGCCGGGCGAAGGGTATGGCGAGCACGACCAGGCGCTCGTGCAACAAGTGCCACGCAGCGCATTCCAGGGCATCGCGAACGTTGAAGTTGGCATGCAGTTTCAGGTGCAGTCGAACGTGGGACCGCGCGCTGTCACCGTCACTCAGGTCGCGGGCGACATGGTTACGGTGGACGGCAACCATCCACTCGCCGGCCAGAATCTGAACTTCGATGTCGAAGTCGCTGAAGTGCGCGCCGCCACGGAAGAAGAGCTGGCCCACGGCCACGTTCACGGTCCGGGCGGACATCATCACGATTGAGGATCGCGCGCCGCACGTTCACGGTGCGGCGCAAACCTCGATTGCGCGCGAGCAGCGCGTGCTCGCATCTTCCCTTTTCAGGCTTCAGACGTAGAGCATGGCGGAAATCCCGCCATGTGCTCGTCAATCTGCGCAAGTACAGTCGTTCGCGTGCGCTGGCATGTGACGTGCTTGTCGCGAACGGAGACCCGCAAAGTTGGAGGATGAGATGGACGTAATGCCCTCGACCGACGCCCCAAAGCGTGCAAAGACGAAGTCGAAGACGCCTGCCCAGCGTTCACGTAAGAAGCCGACGATCTCGCGGCAGCCGAGCGTCGCTGCACAGCCAGCTGTGCGTGCTGTTGCAATAGAAACGCGGGCACAAGCGCCGCTCGACTTGCGGTTGATGATTGAACAGGCGGCGTTTTTCATGGCGGCCGAGCGCGGCTTCGCACCGGGCCGCGAACTCGATGACTGGCTGGAAGCCGAACGCCGAATCACCTCCCAGTATTCCGCTTGACGGATCCGGCAGCGACGTCTGCCGGCATTCCCTCATTGCGGCGCCTTGCGTATGCGGCAGATCCTCCGCGGGGGCCATACGGAGGTAGCGGCATGCTGCGTATCAAGTTTCTGCTCGAGAACAAGGAAAAGACGGTGTGGTCGATCGGTCCGGACGAACCGGTGCTGCGCGCGATTCAATTGATGTCGGATAAGAGTATCGGCGCGCTGCCCGTGTGCGATGACGACGAACTCGTCGGCATCATCTCGGAGCGCGACTACGCCCGCAAAGTCATCTTGAAAGGACACTCGAGCGCACAGACGCGCGTCGCGCAGATCATGGCAACCCCTGTCATCACCGTGACGCCAGATCACAACGTGCACGACTGCATGGAGCTGATGACGGAAAAACGCATCCGCCACCTACCGGTCCTCGACAAGGGCAAGCTCGTCGGCATCATCTCGATCGGCGATCTCGTCAAAGCCGTGATCGAAGAGCAACAAGAAACGATCGTGCAATTGGAGAGGTATATTGCTGGATGAAGGTGATGAGGTGATGAGGTGATGAGGTGATGAAGGTGATGGGGTCAGTGTGATCCAGGTGGTATAGCGGTTCAGCGGTGGTGATGTTGACTCCGCAACCTCGCATGCCGCGCTCGCAAGTTCGCTCAATCTCGTTCCCTGTTCGTTTTTTGATTCCGTTCGCCCTGAGCTTGTCGAAGGGCACGCGTCGAACAGTGCTTCGACACGCTCAGCACGAACGGGACGGGCGCTGAGCTTCAGCGCGCCCAGAGGCGGCGGTGAGGCACCGATCTTACGTACCCCTCCTCCACTCTGACCGCGATCACCAGATCACCAGATCACCTGAATCACCTTCTTGCTCCTCACTTCACGCTCGCAACCGGCATCGAATCATCCAACTCGCCGCGTTGCAGAGCGCGGTTCACGGCGCTCAGTACGGCGAGCATCGATGCGGTGACGATGTTTTCGTGAATGCCGACACCAAACAAGGTGGTGCGAGCCGGGGTGGTGATCTCGACGAATGACACCGCGCGTGCATCGCTGCCGCCACCCATCGAACGCTCTTCGTACGACAACACATCGCACTTGAAACCGAGCGCGTCGATCAATGCATCGATCGGTCCGTTGCCGGCGCCGCGCAGCACCGCACCTTGGCCATGGCAGCGCAGCTTCAATGCGATCCGCTCGACGCCCGGTTGCTCAGGTGAACTCTTCAATTGATGCGACTGGTACTCGTAGCCGTTGTCGTGCTGCAAATACTCGCGCTCGAACAACGACCAGATCTGCTCTGATGAGAGTTCTTTGCCGGTGGCATCAGTGACATTCTGAACCGCCTGACTGAACTCGATCTGCAAGCGTCGCGGCATCGCCAAGCCGTAATCGCGCTCGAGCAAGTAAGCAATGCCGCCCTTGCCCGACTGACTGTTGACGCGAATGATCGACTCGTAGGTGCGGCCCACATCGCGCGGATCGATCGGCAAATACGGCACTTCCCACAAATCGCCTTCCTGGCGCGCAGCGAAACCTTTCTTGATCGCATCTTGATGCGAGCCGGAAAACGCAGTGAACACCAGATCGCCGACGTACGGATGGCGCGGGTGAATGGGCAATTGGTTGCAGTGTTCGACGCAACGCGCCGCTTCATTGATGTTCGAAAAATCGAGCTGCGGATTGACGCCCTGGGTGTAGAGGTTCAGCGCGAGGGTGACGATGTCGACATTGCCGGTGCGCTCGCCATTGCCGAACAGCGTGCCTTCGACGCGATCCGCGCCCGCCATCACCGCCAGCTCCGCCGCGGCGACCGCCGTGCCGCGATCGTTGTGCGGATGTACCGACAACACGATCGATTCGCGCCGCGCGATGTGACGACCGAACCACTCGATCTGATCGGCGTACACATTCGGTGTCGCCATCTCGACCGTCGCGGGAAGATTCAAGATCACCTTACGCTGCGGCGTCGGCTGCCACACCTCGTTGACCGCATCACAAACCTCGACGGCGTAGTCGAGTTCGGTGCCGGTGAAACTTTCAGGGCTGTACTCGAACGTCCACTCGGTCTCGGGCTGGCGTTGCGCGTTGTCGAGTACGCAGCGCGCGCCGGCGACGGCGATCTGCTTGATTCCTTCGCGATCCGCGTCGAAGACGACGCGGCGCTGCAGGGTCGAGGTCGAGTTGT
>CAZIXV010000104.1:0-11834 GCA_964543105.1 uncultured Steroidobacteraceae bacterium | reverse complement strand
ATGTGCATGGCGCTGCCCGGCTCGCGCGCCATCGGCTTCGCCATGAAGGTCGCGTACATCTTGTGCCGCAGCGCCGCCTCGCGGGCGGTGCGCTTGAACAGGAAGACTTGATCCGCCAACGACATCGCGTTGCCGTGCAGAAGGTTGATCTCCATTTGCGCGGCGCCGTCTTCGTGAATCAGCGTATCGATTTCGATGTTCTGAGCTTCGCAAAACGCGTAGACGTCATCGAACAGCGGATCGAACTCATTGACCGCAGCAATCGAATACGCCTGCCGCCCTATTTCCGGGCGCCCCGAGCGGCCAACCGGCGGCCGCAACGGATAGTCGGCATCGATGTTCGGTTCGACGAGAAAGAACTCGAGCTCAGGGGCGACAACCGGATCCCAGCCATGTTGCGAATACAGCTCGAGCACGTGCTGCAACACATAGCGCGGCGCCATCGTGACCGGGCGGCCGTCGGAATAAAAGCAATCGTGGATGACGAGCGCGGTGGGCTCAGGCGTCCAGGGCACGACGCGAACCGAGTTCGGATCCCCCTTGGCGATGATGTCGATCTCGGCCGGACTGATCGCCCGGTCATCATCGGGATATTCGCCCGTGACCGTTTGCAGAAAAATCGACTCGGGCAGTCGCATGCCTTCTTCTTCGGCGAATTTCTCCGCCGGCATGATCTTGCCGCGCGGCACGCCGGCCATATCCGGAATGACTGCTTCGACTTCGGAGATACCGTGCTCTTTGAAGAATTGCTGGATGACGCTCATGAATTCTGCCTCGAAGCGCGCTCATGAACTGCTGCACCGAAGGCAGCAAACAAAGCGCGCGAAAACGCATTGGTTTCGAACTTCCACTCCGGATGCCACTGGACGGCCACCGCGAACGAGGGCGCGTTACGGACGCGAAACGCCTCGATAACGCCGTCGTGCGAGCGTGCTTCGACCTCGAGGTCCTGCCCCAATGTCTGCACGCCTTGGGAATGCAATGAATTGACGGTGATCCGGTTCGTTCCGGCGAGCTGTTCGAGATAACCGCCCGGTGTGAGCTCGACCTCGTGCGCGGGTCCGTATTGTTCATCGACCGACGCTTGCGGGTCCTCGCGATGATCGCGGTAGCCGTCGACTTCGTGGATGCGTTGCCAGAGCGTGCCGCCGAAAGCCACATTCATTTCTTGAAAGCCGCGGCAGATCGCAAGCAAGGGCATGCCAGCGCGTACTGCGCGGGTGATCAATGGCAGCGTCGTCGCATCTCGATGCGGATCGTGCAGCGTGCCCGGCTCGCTGGGCGGTCCGCTGTAATGATGCGGTTCGACATTCGAGGTGCTGCCGGTCAAGAGAATGCCGTCGAAGTAGGTCAGCAATTCATTCAGATTCAGCGCAGGACCGATGGATGGGATCAGAACGACGTGCGCATCGGCGCCTACTGCGGCAGCATGCACGTACTTCTCACCGACGCAGTGGAAGTAGTGATGTCCAAGCAGGCGACGATCCGCAGGGATTGCGATGAGCGGCTTACGATGCATGACGTTTAAGATCTTTAACGACCGGCGCGACTGCCGACGTCCAAGAGATGCGACATTTAAGCACACAACCCCCATACCCGCCCGATCGCGACTTACCGAGGGAACTTCGCGCAGCTCCCGTGGACTCGTTACAGAATATTGAACCGCACGCCGAGCCGCCCTCACCTGCTGCATGAAGTCGAAACTCAATTCTTACTACGCCGCTACCGCTCATCCCGCACCGACTCACCCCGTCCTCGAGGGTTCGATCGAGGCGGATGTGTGCGTCATCGGCGGCGGCATCGCCGGCTGCTCCGCCGCGTTGAATCTCGCAGAGCGCGGCTATCGTGTCGTATTGCTCGACGGACAACACATCGGTTGGGGTGCCTCCGGACGTAGCGGCGGGCAGGCGTTACCCGGCTTTGCCAGCGGGCAAGCGAAGCTCGTCGCACAGGTCGGTCGCGACGATGCGAAAAAGCTTTGGGACATTTCGGTCGAGGCGCTCGATGTGCTGCGCGATCGTGTGGCGCGCCATGCAATCGAGTGCGATCTGCATTGGGGCGCGATGCATGTTGCCGTCAAAGCCCGGCAACGCGTCGAACTCATCGAGGAGTTGCGTGAAGCCGAAGAAGTTTACGGCTATCGAAAAATGCGGCTGTTGGAGCGAGCGGAGCTCGAAGAACTCATAGCAACCAAACGCTACTGCGCCGGGCTGCTCGATGAGGGCGGTGGCCATCTGCATCCGCTCAACTACACCCTGGGGCTTGCGCGTGCGGCGACCGACGCTGGCGTGCAGATCTTCGAAGGAACGCGCGTCACGAACGTCACGCCCGGTGAACCCGCGCTCGTCGCAACGCCACGCGGTTCGGTGCGCGCGAAATTCGTCGCGCTGTGCTGTAACGCGTACATCGGCGAATTGAGCCGCACCTTGCGCGCGCGCATCATGCCGGTGGGCACGTATATCGTCGCTACCGAACCGCTCGGCGAAGCACGCATCACGCAGCTCGTCCGCGAGAACATCGCAGTCGCCGACACGAACTTCGTCATCGACTACTTCCGTCGTTCTGCCGACCACCGTCTGTTGTTCGGCGGGCGCGTCAGCTACTCGGGAGTCGATGCCTTCGACACGGCGCACGCAACCCGCAAGCGCATGATCAATGTGTTTCCGCAGCTGGCCGATGCCAAGATCGAATATGCGTGGGGCGGCTTCGTAGACATCACCATGAACCGCGCGCCAGATTTCGGCCGGCTCGCGCCCAACATCTATTACTTACAGGGATTTTCGGGGCACGGTGTCGCACTCACCGGCGTTGCCGGCAAGTTGGTCGCCCAGGCAATTGCCGGCCACGCCGAGCGCTTCGATCTATTCACCCAACTCAAGCACCGCAATTTCCCCGGCGGCCGCTTGCTACGCACGCCGTCTTTGGTGCTGGCGATGCTGTGGTATCGGCTGCGGGATGTGCTTTGAGAAGAAGGTGATGAGGCGATCATGGCCGAAGGCGGCATTCTTCGTCACACTGCCGCTAACGGCGGTGACGCCGGCTGAGGCTGCACCAGTCTACCTTTTTCCATGCGATAGAGCTGATTACCCATATCGTGCAGGTTGGTCCGGTGCGTAATCATGACGATAGTCATGCCCAGGCTCTTGAGATTCCGCAGGATCGACGCCTCCAACTCGAAATCCAAGTTCGACATCGCCTCGTCGAGCAGCAGCAGCTTGGGATCGTTGTAAATCGCCCGCGCGATCAGCACGCGTTGCGCCTGACCAGCGGAAATGATGGACCCCATATCGCCGATGAAGCTGTTGTAGCCCATCGGCATCGCCATGATTTCGTCGTGGATCAACGCCAGTTGCGCGGCGCGATGCACCTTCTCCATGTCAGGGAACTCGTCAAACATGGCGATGTTCTCCGTCAGGCTGCCCGACATGAGTTGGCTCGATTGCAGGACCGTCGAGATCTGCGAGCGATACTCGCGATAGCCGATCTGCGCAATGGATAGCCCATCGACCAGAATCTCGCCGGCCGATGGCCGCAGCAGCCCGGCCATCAGGCGCAGTAGCGTCGATTTCCCAGAACCGGAAGCGCCGGTGATGATGACCAGTGCACCTCGCTCTACTTGCAGGCACACGCCGGCAAATATCGGCCGTTCGAACGCCGAGTAGCCGTATTTCAGATCGCGCATCTCGATGGCGCCGTGAAAATCCCGTTTGAACGGAGACACGCTAAGCGTATTGATCTCGCGGGGCGTCTGCGTGATGTCCGACACACGTTCGAGTTGTAGCTTGACCAGTTTGATGTCCGCGATTCGCTTGATCGTCGATCCAACGGCAGTTTCAAAATGCCCTTTCATGAACGCGAATGAAATGAGCATACCGATCGTGAGTTCGCCCCCCATCACCAGGCGCGCGGCAAGATACAGAATCAGGATATTCTCGACCGCGAACAACAACAGGTTGACGCTCTCCACGCCAATCGAGAATCTTTGCAGCCGGACACCGGAATTGATGACGTCAACGAAGGAATTCTTCCAGATAGCCATCCGCGGCAGCTCCTTGCAGTACGCCTTGATGGCATGAATCGCCCGCATGTTCTCCATGAAGATGGACTGCTGTCTGGCCTCGGCAACGACCACTTCCTCCTGCTTGTTCTTGTAGCTGGCGAGCGTCGCCATTCTGTACAAGGAGAATGCCGCGACGAATCCCAGGATGATGAACGTCAGCTTGACGCTGTACATGAACAGCACGATCAAGGTAAGGACCGCCAGAACGCCATCCAGCAGCACACTGATCATGTCCTCCGTCAACACTTTACGAATGGCGCCGATCGACCCAAATCTCGACACCACGTCGCCAACGTGCCGCCGCTCAAAATAGTCAGCGGGCAACGAAATCAAATGATTGAAGACATTCGTCGCCATCTGGAAGCCGACTTGGTTGGTCAGGTACATCACTACATAGGATCGGAGAGCGGTCGCGAACACTCGGAACAGTGCGATCAATAGAAAGCCGAGCGCGATGGTTTTGAGCAGATCAAGATCATGCCGTGCGAGTGACTGGTCGATGATCAACTGCAAATAGAACGGACCGGCGATGGACAGAATCTGGACAATGATCGACAGAAACAACACTTGGCCGGCCAAGCGGTAAAAGCCGGACGAACGGGTGAACAGCTCGCTCAGTCTGGTAACGGCGATGTTGCTGCGAGTTTCGAAATCCGTCGTCGGCGTCAGTTCGACAGCCACGCCGGTGAACCGCCTACCGGCTTCCTTCAGATCGAAACGCCGCCGTCCCACGGCGGGATCGTGGACGATGATGGCGTTGCGGGTAGTGGCGACCAGCACCACGAAATGCGAGAAGTCCCAATGCAGTATCGCCGGCGTCTTCAGCTGCGGTAATTCGCTTAACTCCAAGCGCAACGGTCGCGTGGAAAGCTTGAGGGTCGCAGCCGCGTTCAATATGTCCTTAAGATTCGCGCCGCGCGGCGACACGCCGATCTCACGTCGCAACGTTCCCAAATCCGTTCTGTGGCCGTGATAACCCGCGACCATTGCCAAGCAGGCGAGGCCACACTCCGCAACCTCTGTCTGCAGCAGGATAGGGACTCGGCCCCGCTTCGAAAACAGCGGCTCCATCACGACGGCTTCATCACAAATTGCCCGCCAGCTTGAGAACGGGATCGAATATCCAACGCAGTAGCGTCTGCTCGGACGTCACGATGTCACCCGTGAAGGACATACCGGCCTGAAGCAAGACCGGCTCGTTCCGGTCACGAACCTGCTGCTCCTGCAAGTTCGCCCGGACGATATACACCGGCTCGTTCACCTGTGTTGCCAGCGGAAATTCTCGCGGGTCGATGACGGTATCGGAAATCGTGCGAATACTGGCGACGTAAGTGCCATAGGTTTGATAGGGAAACGCGTCATACTTGACACGGATGGTCTGCCCAGCGGTGATCTGTCCCGCCGCGCGCGCGGGCACGTAGACCTCCGCTTCGAGCGGTTGATCGGGCGATACGATGGTCATTAGCGGAGCCCGCGGATTGACGGCGTCTCCCGCCACGGCAGAGATGGCACTCACTCGTCCCGCGGTCGGCGCAACCAGCGTCGATTCGCTTCTTTGTCTGCGCTCAGCGATGCTCAACTCAAGTTGCGTCAGCCGTGAGTTCTGTTCGATGAGACGTTGGCCATGATCGATCGGCAAAGCACGCGCTGCCGCTTCCTGCTCTCGTAATTGACGCGCCTGTTCTTCGATTCTCACTCTGGCGCCGCGTTCCTGCTGCAGGATTGCGAGATACGCCGAATGCTTGGCGTTCAGTTCCTCGATGCTGATGAGTCTCTTGGCCACCAACTCCTTACGGCGCTCATACTCACCCGCGGCCAGTTCGACGCGGCTGGCGAGCGCCGCGTGCTCATCCTTGAGCAACACGAGTTGCGCACGCATGCCTCGCATCCGCTCCGCCAGCGCGACCTGCGCGTCCTGGTATTTACGCTCCTCAAGCACGAGGGCTTCCTGCAACTCCTGCCGGTTCTGTTCCATGATTCTCAGCATGTCCGCTTCGATAGCTGAGCCCTGCCGGTCTCTTTGCATGGAGTGCACCGTAGCGAGGATGTCGCCCTGCCCGACGAGGTCGCCCTCCTTTACGAGAATTCGTTCGTAGACACCGGTCGTTGCATTGGGGAAAACCTTCACTGTGCCGCCCACGGGCGAGACGATGCCGCGCACGGCATGGGATTCCCTGAAAGTGGCGATCGAGCAGAATACGAGCGCAGCCGCAAGCATGATCGCAAATGCAATGACGCAGATACTTAATGCGACCGGCTGAGAAATCGCCGCGATACCGTATTGATGGCTGCCAATGAACTGCAGGGCTTCGCGGCGGAATAGTGGCTGTTCCATATTCTCAGGACGGACACACGTCAACAGGTCGATTTGGCCGAGCAAGCACGCTCAATCACGCCGATCAGATCATTGACTGTCTGCAAATCCTGCAAGGTGTTTTCATCGACTTCGATCCGATACAGCGTTTCCATTTCGAAAACAATCTCAACAATTTTCAGCGAATCGATTTCGATTTCGCCCAAGCGTTGCGCGCCCGTAATGGCTATGCCCGCCGCACCCTTAGCCTCGATCAACTCCTGGAGTCGGGCGATCACGTTCTGCGCCACGGATTGAGCCTTATCAATTCCCGAAGAATCCTGCGTCATTGCACTGCTCTGAAATAAGATGAAATCCCCTGCAAGTACTGCCATTGATGGGGATATCGACGAATCCATCGCTCCGCGATAGTCACCAGGCGTTGCGTCAATCGTTGCACGCCGTCGGGCAGAGACTCACCGGGCAGTAATCTGGCGTCGAACAACTCCTGAATCTGGAGATAATCCCGGCCCTTATCAGAATAGGTAAGGAACATCAGAATGGGCGCTCGGCCAATGATGGCTAGTTCCGCTGGGCCTTTGGCGAAATGCGCCGTTCGGCCCATGAAGGTCACAGGCGTCGTCTCGCCGAAATTTCCGTTCAGATCGAACAGCGCAGATAGCGTGGTATTCCCTTTGCGGAGCTTCGCGATCATATCCAGCGGGCGCATGCTGCCATTGCGGCTGACTTCGTGTTGCACACCTCGTTTTTCGTAAGCGCGTTGAGCCAGCGTGTCGCGAACTCCTTGATCGCCGCGCCGCAACTGGATAAGGTGACGGCCGGGCGGCGTGTGGCTGGTAACCCTCATCGCCGCATAGCTAAAATTTCCGAAGTGCATCGTGGTAGAGATTCGCGAGCGCGTGTCCCGACGTACGAAATCCGCGTAGTCCACTTCATCGTCCCACACGAATGCGGCGCTGATATCGTTCGCACGGGTCGGGTCGCGCCGCACGCCACGCTCCTGGGCCGCCAGCATTCCTTGGTAATCCACATAGTTCTTGAAAATGGTGTGCGACCGACCAAGCGGCTCGCGCAGTAGCTCCCCGATCGACTCCACCGTACTTTGGTAGCGCACGATGCCGTCTGGCGTTCGCTTGAGGCACGATACGCGCGGTGCGTTCAGCAGCCGTCGAGTTCCGTGCCACGATGCGGGCACACTGTCCGCCGCGTAGCGAAAAAAATCGTAACCCTTTTGCCAGATCGGCTGCAGGATGGTGGAGCTTCTGCGCCGGATGATTCCCCTCGCGAGATAGTCCGAGATGAACGACACATACAGCCCCGCAGTCTCGATCTCGACGTCCTGCCGTTCAAATGAGAACTTCAAGCCGTCGTCGTAGGCGAGAGCAACACCGCGCCTCGGCCATTCCGTGCGCAGATCAGTGAACATTCGGTTGCGGTGGCGGCTCTTCGCATATGTCCGGTCGAAGAAGCGCCCTAGCGCGCTCGCGGCGCTCTCGATCGAATCCGCTGCTCGACCGGAACGCAGCAGCATGACGGCATCGGCGAGACGCTCTTTCAAATACAGCTCGTCGAACACGTCCATTCCTAGTCGGCCTCTACGGTTGCAGCATCGATATGGGCTGCATCGTGGGCGACACCGAGTTGCTGCGATGGGTTCCATCGCGATTTTTCCTCTAGGAAAATGGCGGCGCATTGACCACGCTTTACTTTGCCGCTGGTCGTTCTAGGCAATGCGTGCCTGGAGAGCAAAACGAGATCATCGAGCACCGCGCCGGTGGCATCACATACGCGTCGGCGGATTTGCTGGCGCACATGCGCCACGCCCACATCGCGTTTATCGATGCCCTGTCCATCGACACTCTGTCCATCGACGTCGCATTCGAGCAACCCGACGATGCGCTCGTGTTCATCCTCCACGACAGCGATCGCCGCCACGGCGTAGATCGTGATTCCCAGGCTGTTCGCGGCGTCGCCGATGGCCAGCTCAAGGTCTTCTGCGGCGAACGCCAGCCCTCTGATCTTGATGACGTCCTTGATGCGCCCAACGACGTAGAGTTCACCGGCTTCGAGGTAGCCGATGTCCCCGGTGGGAATGAATTCCGGCGTGTACTTCGCGTCCGCCGTGAAAGGGCGAGACGAATATCCCGACTCGCCGTAGAAGCCGCAAGCATTGGACGGGGATTTGATCCATATCTCACCTACGTCACCGTCGGCGCAGCGCGCCTGCCTATCATCCTTGATAGCCAGTTGAAACGATTCGTCGGCCGGCGCGCCGACGCTCACGCAGAGTGCGCCGGTCGTTTTGCTAAGCGTGGTCTTAACGCCATGCCGACCCGTCACGAACAGCGTAGATTCCGCAAGGCCGTAACACGGGTAGAAGCTGCGGGCCGGCAACCCATAGCGGGCGAATTTCTTGATGAATGTTGCCGCCGTGCGAGGTTCGATGCGCTCGGAGCCGCAATAGGCAACTTCCCAACAAGACAGATCGACCTCGAACAGTGACTCGGCGATCTTGTCGCAACACAAGCGATACGCGAAATTCGGCGCGCCGCTGCATTGAGCACGATAGTGGGAAATCGCTTGCAGCCAGATTGCCGGGTTGCTCACAAACGCAACAGGCGACATGAACACGCTGGTAAGCGCGCTATACACCGGCAAAACAACATGACCGATCAACCCCATATCGTGCGTGAACGGCAGCCACGACACCATGCGCTCGCCGCTGCGCAAACCGAATGCTCGCGTGATAGCGGTGGAATTGTGCGCGAGCGCGCCGTGCGAGATGACCACACCTTTGGGGCTGCTGGTCGTGCCCGACGTAAACTGCAATACGGCCCGCTCATCGGCGGATGCGCGTGAAGTGTGGAAGGGAACGCCGCTCTCGCTCACGTCGGCTGCCAGATCGTCGAACAGCAGCAACGGAATACGCAGCGCAGCGCCAGCCAACCATTCCCGCACTTTAGCTTCCTGCTGCTTGACCGTCACAATCGCCGCCACCTGCGCCGTCTGGAGAACACTCAGCAATCGCGGCACATCGGCAGACTTGGGTATTTTGTAGGGCAGCGCCACGCGCCCGGCGAGCAAGCACCCATAGAAGCAAAGCACGAATTGCATCCCATGCGGCAGCAGGATCATCACATTGGCTCCGTCCCTGCCGATTTCCCGCAGCCTGACCGCGACCCTGTTCGCACGCTGATATAGAGACCGGCGCGACAGCTCGGCAATTTCTTCACCGCGCCGGTTCAGCTCTACGAAAGCGCGCGCATCGGGAGTGCGCTCGGCCTGCGCCAGCAGTTTGTCCAGCAAGCCCTGCATCAACACTCCACGTACAGGCCGCGCGTACCCAGTTTTTCCTTGAGCGCATCGGTCAATAGTCCCACCGAATTCAGATTCACCTGTAACTGGCGGAACACCGCTTTGGCCTCGTCGGGGTCCGCGATGCGCCGCTCGCGCAAATGACGTCGCAGTTCCGTTTTGTTCCAGCCGAAGGCGTCGGCGACGTTGGTCGGCGCATTGAGCGTGTTGGCGAGCTTCGACACGGCCTCCAGGGCCAGGAATGCGTAGTCATCGCGCACCGTCTTCGGCAGAACAGCCACGCGCTTGCGCATCAGCTCCACGCCGAAGCCGACGTGACGCGCTTCGTCCTTGATGATGTAGTCAAGCGCAGCGTGCAGCACAGGAACAACAGTGAACCGCTTGAGGCGCTGGAATTTCGCCATCGCCAGACTCTCGATGACGATTTGCATGGTAATGAGCTTCTTGTCGATGGATTCGTCGGCTAAGGCACCCTCGATCAGGTCGCGTATTTCAACGCTGATCGGACAGATTGTGCCCACATGCGTTTCCAGATATTTCGAGAAGAATTCTACGTGCCGCGCCTCGTCGAAGACTTGCGAACTGGCAAACAGCTTCGCCTCCATGGGCGGCAGGAGTTGCACCAACTGAGACGAAATGAGCAAGGCTCCCTGCTCGCCGTGCAAGATTTCACTGATCTCCCACGCATGACACAGCAGATCGGCGCGGTCGCGATCTTCGCGACTCATAGCAACATACGGCGCAAATTTACGAAATGGGCTGACATCCTCACCAAGCGGCGAACCTTGAGTGCGTCCCATCCAGTTCAAATCCTTGCTGACGTTCCATGTTTTTTCCTTCGCTAGTTCGTACAGCGTCGAGGCGCGCGCGTCGACGTTGATTTTGTAGGTTTCCGTGAGCATAGGCCGTCCCATAGCTTTCTTCTTCGAATTTACTGATTGAGCGCAGCTGTCCAGCATGCAACGTATGCTTTTCCCGCGTACCGTAGGGCCCGCAATCCCTCCATGTACTCGCATCTCATCGCTGATCCTATTTTGATGCATTGCGCGCTCCGGTTGCGTAATTACAGGAGCCCATTACTCTCAGTCTCACTAGATGCAAAAGTACGCCGAGCAGTTAACGAGCACCTTGCGCTGCTCCATGTTCATACGTACACCTTGGCCTTCCACTTAAGAGCCATCTGAAAAGATCGGCTATGGACGGTTACCCGCCTATAGCTAGTATCCCCACGCTGAGTTGAATTAACTCGAACTGCCCAGGTCGTTTTTTTGTTTACTTGGAAGTCAGCTTGTAGATACCAAGCGCCGCGATAATTCCAAGTGGAATTATCAACCCCCTCATCAATAAATTTTCCACGAAAACCACGCCAACTACGGCCGATACAGCACAGACAAGGAGTCCAAGCAGAAAGGGTTTCGCCGAAGCATTCCGCATATGTCACCTATCAATACAGCGCCCCATCACACAGGACGGCCCCGCCCTCAAAGAGCGGGACCGAAGTTGGTTAATCTTTAGTAGCTATCACGAACTTGATGACGAATCACGCGTCGAAAGCGTATACCCCCATCCTCCCAAAACCCCAATTCCCAAACCAACTAGAGCGCCCGCAGCACCTCCAACCGGGCCACCAATCGTCATTCCAACACCAAACCCTGCAACAGCACCGGCCCATCCAGTTGCTGCAGTCATGGCCATGCTTCCAGCCTTACTGCCACCATCAACAATCTCAATCTCATTGGTATTCAGCTCACGCACTTCTTCATCTCCTTAGACACTTAAAACGACGCAACCCTTGCGCCACAGAGCTGGGCGACACCCAGCATTTCGTTTGACCTGCTCAATACAATTCCGCCCTATACCGTCGTTGAGTAAGTACAACAGCACTTCATCGCCTCATACCAAAGCGCGATGAACTCGTAGAGAGTGAGACAGAAATTTATCTTCGAGATCGTACGATCGCTTCGTGCCGCGCCACAGATCTCACCCTGCGCCTCAATTACCTTCCTGTCAGCGGCGACAACAGCACTCAGCACAAAGCGACCAGGGCTGTGTTCGCCTGGATGAAGAAGAATCGGAGGAAGCAATCGTTTCCGTGATGCCATCAGGCAAGATGGCACTTACTAAAATAAGGAAAAAATCGATATG
>CAZIXV010000103.1:0-11865 GCA_964543105.1 uncultured Steroidobacteraceae bacterium | reverse complement strand
AGCGGTGTCGCGGCAATCCGATGCGACCAGCCGATGACGGAATCGTTTGCGTCGATCAACGCCGCCATGGCGTGCACGCCGAACGGTCGATAGAAGTCGAGTTGCATGTCATCTTCGCGCGTCCATACGAGTTGGATCGGTGCGCGCACCGCTTGCGCGACGCGGACGGCTTCGGCGACGAAATCGTTTTCCGCGCGTCGTCCGAAGCCGCCGCCACAGCGAGTCAAGCGAACCTCGATGGCCTCTGGCGGCAGACCCGTCATCGCGCTGATCAATTGCAGCGCGACCGATGGCCGCTGCAGGGGCGCGATCAACAGCGCCCGATCTTCGCGCAGGTCGATGCAGGCGTTCTGCGGTTCGAGCGTCGCATGCGCCAAAAACGGCTGTACGTAGTCGGCTTCGATGAGGCGGGCGCCGGCTTCGCGCGCCGCCTGGAAATCACCATCGTGACGAATACTCTCGCCCGATTTTTCGAGCGCTTCTCGAGCACGGCGTTCTAGCTCGCTGCTGCTTTGCTCGCCCCAGCGTCCTTTGTGCCATTCGATCCGCAAGGCATCGCGGCCGCGCAGCGCCGTCCACGTATCTTTGGCAACGACGGCGACCGCCGCGGCGAGGTTGGCGTCCAGATTCGAATCGGCGTCGATACCGGGAATGACGACGACGTCGTACACGCCGGGGATCTTGCGTGTGGCGGTATCGTCCATACGCGCCAAGCGTCCCTCAAAGAAAGGGCAGCGCGCCAGCACGGCGACTCGCATCCCTGCAGGACGCGCATCGATGCCGAAGCGCACACGGCCCGTCACGATGTCCAAGGCATCGACCGAGCGCGTCGCTTTGCCGATCAAGTTGAAATCTTCCGGCGACTTCAAGGGAATCGCCTCAGTCGGCGGCTCGACGCGCGCCGCGCGGTGGGCGAGTTCGGCATAGTCGAGACGGCGACCATCCGGGTGAATGACGTGCGCAGCCTCCGTGCGCAGCTGCGCGGCGGGGATCGCCCACTGCTCGGCCGCCGCTTGCAAAAGCATCCATCGAGCGCGTGCGCCGACGGCGCGGAGTTCGCGCCACGCAGTGACGACGCTCAGACTGCCGAACGCGTCTTGAAAGCCATACACGGAGACGGGCCGCTCGGCGTCGGGGTGCGAGCGCACGAGATGAGGGAGTTGCTCGGTGCTAACGCGCGACCAGGGCGCGTCGAGTTCCTCGGCGATCAGCATCGGCAGCGACGTCTTGACGCCTTGACCCATCTCGCAGCCGCGCGCGCCGATGATGATGGCGCCATCCGGCTCCATGCGAACGTACGCGCCGATCTGCGCCGACGCATCGGTGGCATTGGCGGTGGCAGCTTGCACCGACGGCCAATGCTGCACGAGCAGCAATCCGCCGAGTGCAGTCGAGCGCTGGAGGAACTCACGACGCGAGACTGCACTCATCGAATTTTTTACCTCGCTAGAAGTTGTAGCGCGCTTGCAGCGCAATCGTGCGCGGCAGATCGAGCGGCAGCATGCGTGCATCCGGTGCGAGGCCGAAGACCGGATTGGCGGCGAGATTGCCGGTACCGCCGAAGCCGAAGGTGTATTCGTCGGTCAAGTTGCGGCCGAGCAATGCAACCTCGATGCGATCGTCCCAGCTCAACGCGAGGCGCAAATCGTATTTGATGTAGTCGTCCTGGACGAACATCGGATCGTTCGGGAACTCGGCGCGATAGTCGGTACGAAAATTCGCCGAAGCCGTTGTGCTGAACGCCAGGCGTTCGCTGATGTCGTGTTCGTAGGTGAGACTCACATTGCCGCTCCATTTCGAAGCGAACGGCAAGCGCACACCGGTCAGACTGCATGAGCCGCGCACCGGATCGTCGGGCGCCTGGCCCGTGGCGCACGGGCCGGCAGGATAGCTGTCGAATTTCGCGGAAATATAGGCCAGTGAGGCGTTGACGAGCAGCGCTTCGGTGGCGCGCCAAACCGCGCTTGCTTCAGCGCCGCGCGCGCTGGCGCTTGCGGCATTGCCAGTGAAGAACGCAAATACACTGACGTTCGGGTCCGACTGTACGGAGGCCGATACCTGCAGGTCGTCATAGGTGGTGTCGAACACCGTGAGATCGAGGTAGCCGCCCGGGAAGACGCTCTTCATGCCGATCTCGTACGATTCGGAGCTTTCCGGTGCGAACTGAAACTGTGCTGCTGTGGCATTGGGGATCGCGCCCTGAAAGCCGCCGCTCTTCGAACCCTGCGCATAGCTCGCATACAACATGATGTCGGACGTGACATCCCATTGCAGCGTCACGGCCGGATCGAACTCGTCCTCATCGAGATCATCACGAATATCGGCTTGCAAGGTGCCGACCCCTTGCGTGAAAGCGAGCGGGCCGCCGATACGGATGTAGCGCGCTTCCTTTTTCTCTTGCGTGTAGCGACCGTTGATGGCGACACGAAAATCTTCGGTGATGTTCCAGGTGACCTGCGCATAACCGGAGACGGCGCGATTATCCTGCCAAAACGTGCGCGTCGTGCTTGCAGGCGGCGCGAACAGCGCTGCCGTGCCACGCCACTCGGTCAACTCCGCATCGTGCGCGTAAATGCCCAGCACATATTCGATCGTGCGGCCGGTGGGTGACAGCAGACGAAACTCCTGCGAGACCTGCTCGTAGTCTTCGTCGAAGTTCGAGTACGCCAGATCCGCTTCGAAGAAGTCGGCATCGGTGGAATGGCGCGTCTTGTATTCGGAGTAGCCGGTGATCGAAGTGAACGTGTGTCCACCGGCAAAATCGTAATCGATCGTCAGCGCGACGTTGTTCGTTTCGTTGTCATCGAAATCATCGCCGAGCGAACTGCCCGCTTCTTTCGTGCGGTCGAGTTTGCGCCCGACGATCGCCGAGGTCATGACATAGGGATTGCCCTTTACCTCGAGTTCGGTGTGTTCGACCTTTGCGGTGATGGAGAGGCCTCCGCCAGAGTCGTAGGTACCCGTCAAACGCACTGCGCTCTCCTCGCGCGTGGGCTCCAGCTGATCATTCAGAACGTTGCGGATGTAGCCATCGAGATCCTGATATTTGGCTGCGGCGCGCAACGCGAAGCGCTCGCTGATGGGTCCGGACACCACGCCGGTCAGCGTCGGACCTTCCAGTTCGAAGTCGTATTCAGCGCTGATGTGTCCTTCGAACGTCTCGGTAGGACGCGCGCTGACGATATTGATCGCGCCGGCACTGGTGTTCTTACCGACGAGCGCGCCCTGCGGACCGCGCAGAACTTCGATCCGAGCCACATCCAGGAATGGCGTCTGAAACTGCCGCGAGCGGCCGGCATACACGCCGTCCACGAACATCACCACCGACTGATCCAGTGATGGGCTGCCGGCGCCCGAGCCAATGCCGCGCACGAAGATGGCATCGGCGCCGGGGCTGCGAGCGATGAACAGATTAGGAACGCTCTCGTCGAGATCTTCGAAGCCTTTGATCGAGCCAGACGAGATGCTGTCGCCTGATACGACGCTGATCGAGATGGGGACGTCCTGCAGGCTCTGTTCGCGCTTTTGCGCGGTGACCAGAATCGTCTCGAGCGTTGCCGGTGATGCGCTGCCCTGTGTTTGGGCTGCAGCCAAGAGAGGGAGGGTGCTGATCAGTCCAACGACGCACTGGCCGCGTGTGATTCCCAGCGGGCTGCGAATGAAGCGAAAACAAGACATGACGACACTCCCCCTGCTACGCGACGTTAAGTCTTATTGAAGTCTTATTGGTCGTCAGGTTACTTGACGATTTACGGAACCGTCAAGGATGTTGTCATGTTATCTGTGTGCATTGCGCCATTGTCATTTCAACGAGGCCTCTCTACGACATTGCGCAAGCGGGTAAGGTCGCCATCGAGGAAAGCACGTAGGTTGTGCTGCAGGATCGGTAAGAGGTCAGCGGCGTAGCCTTGATTCAGTCCCGCCATGTGCGGCGAGATGAGTACGTTGGATAAAGACCACAAAGGGCTGTCCGGCGGCAGCGGTTCCGTCTCGAACACATCGAGTGCTGCACCTGCGATGGCGCGCCGCTCGAGATGCTCGATCAACGCGGCCTCATCGACGACGGCGCCGCGCGCGACATTGATGAGATACGCGCCGCTGGGCAGCGCCGATAGCACCGACGCGTCAATTATATGATGTGTCGATGGGGTGTACGGCGTGAGCAGGACGAGGTAATCCGCTAACGCGACGGCTTCGAGTAATTCGCTGCGCGGGAAGATGCGCTCGAAGCCGGGTGCGGCGGTGCGGTTGCTCACGCCGAACGTGTGCATGCCCAGCGCCTGGCATTTCTGTCCAAGTGTCTCGGCGATGGCGCCGACGCCAATGATGACGACGGTACTGCCGTACAACAGCGTCGGTGACCAGCGTTGCCAGGTGCGCGCTTGCTGATTACGCAACAGCCGCGGAACGTCGCGACTTAGTGCGAGCATCAAAGCCAATGCCGTTTCGGAAACAGGATGCGCCTGTGCGCCGCGACCACTCGTGAGCAGAATCTCCGGACGCCGTGACAGCAATCCCGTGACGCCATCGACACCCGAGCCCAGCGCTTGGATCCAACGCAGGCGGTGCGCACGTCCGAGCAGTTCTTCGGACACATAGGCGCCGAAGGTGAGCAGGACGTCCGTCGTCTCGATGCCGCGTGCGGCCTCGGATGCGTTGCGCGCATGGGTGATCGACAGCTCCGGAAATGCGCTTGCCAAACCTGCGTGCAATTGCTCGGCGACGCCGGCTTGCGAGGGTGTCAGCAATAGAACCTGGACCAATGCCGTTGTCTCCAGCGCTTCATGAGCGAACCTCATTTCGTCATGCTACGGTTGGAACGTCAAGTAAGTGTACAAAGGCATGCGAGCCCACGAACGCGAGAGTTTTGCCAATGAGTGACGCCAGCGAACGCATCAACCGTGCAATCAGCGATACCGAACTGCAAAGACGCTGGCGCGCAGTGCGCGAGCGCATGCAGGAACGCGGTATCGATGTGCTCTACATTCGTAACAGCAATGATTATCTCGGTGGCTACGTCAAATGGTTTACGGACGTGCCAGCCACAACGGGATACCCCACCGGTCTCGTCTTCCCGTTGCACGAGGAGATGACCGTGGTGGCCCAGGGCACGCTGGGTCTCGATCGACACTTACCGCCGGGCGGTTCACCCTATCGTGGCGCGCAGCGGTTGCTTGGTGCGCCCGGTTACGCGTCCGTGCACTACTCAGCGCGTTATGAGGCCGAGGCGATGGAGCGCGCACTACAGCCTTACGCGCAAGCCACCGTGGGTGTCGTCGGTCTCGCGTCGCATTCCGTTACCGTCATGGATCATTTGCGGCGCACCGTACTGTCGACTGCGACGGTGGTTGACGCTTCTGACTTGGTCGATGAAATCAAGGTGCGCAAAAGCGCCGAGGAAATCGAGCTGATCCGTCGCACCGCCCGCATGCAGGATGAGTGCATGCGCGAGGTGTTCAAGCGGATTCACCCCGGCATGCGCGACTACGAAGTGACTGCCATCGCGCAGTACGTCGGGCAGCGACTAGGTAGCGAACAGGGGATTTTTCTGTGTGCGTCCGCCCCGCAGGGTACGCCGATGCCATACGGTATCCGTCGGTATCAGAATCGGGTCATACGCGAAGGCGACTATCTGAACTTGCTGATCGAAAACAACGGGCCCGGTGGTTTCTACACTGAACTGGGTCGGATGTGCGTGTTCGGCAAGGCAAGCGAGCCGATGCATGAGGAAATGGCGTTCGTCCTGCGTGCGCAAAATTTCGCTGCGTCGCTGCTCAAAGTGGGCGCACGCTGTGCGCAGGTTTGGCACGACTACAATGCCTTTCTCGCCGAACATGGGCGACCGGTCGAGCAACGCTTGTTCTGCCACGGACAGGGATACGACCTGGTCGAGCGTCCGCTGGTGCGCGAGGACGAACCGTTCGCCATAGCGGCAAACATGAACTTTGCATGTCACCCGAGCTATGCAACGGCCGCCGGTTTTTTCACGCTCTGCGACAACTTCTTGATCACGCCGGAAGGCGCCGAGCGCCTGCACGCATTTCCAGCGGGAATCGTCGAGCTCTGAGCAACGCTGTCACTAGCAGCGTGCATGCGCTAAGTGGCCAGGGGTTATTCGACCGTGGCTTGCGTAAGGCGCACGGTATTGGCGAACGGACGCAGAGCGACAAGAAAGACGAGCAACGAAGCCGTGTACGCGCAACCTGCGCTGATGGCGAGCGACCAGGGCAGCGCCGCCGGATCGCGAAACACATGATCCGTCAGTAGCGCCACCACGGTGGGGCCGCACCCCAAGCCAATGAGATTGATCACCAGCAGATACAGCGCCGAAGCTTGGCCGCGCATTCGGTTCGGTACGATCTGTTGCAGCGCGGCTGCGGCGCAGCCGACGATCATGTAGCCGCCGAGCATTGCCAGCAGGAACGCGGCCACCATCCACGTCGTCGCTTGTTGAAGTGGAAACGTCGCTGCGCCGACCGCGCCGATGATCATGGCGACGGTACAGACAATCAATTGGCCGCTCGCGCGCCCACGTTGCACTAAGCGATCACCCATCCAGCCACCTGTGACGACTGCGACCGTACCGGCGAGCAGGATGCCGCCGCCGAGCACGAGGCCGGCTTCGCCGGGCGTCCAGCCGCGCACGCGGATGAGAAAGGTTGGGGTCCACGACATGATGGCGAAGGTGCCAATACCTGCGAAGCCCATTGCGAGGTGATGTAGACCAATCGTGCGGGCGTGTCTGCGCAGGTAAGCGATGACGTCACGAATGGGAATGGCGTTGTGCGTTGCGCCGCGCCGCGCTGGTTCGCCGATGAGGAGTGCGAGCAACGCAACCAGCAACCCTGGCAAGCCCACATACAGAAAGGTGAGTTGCCAGGGCTCGAGCGTACCGACGAGTGGCAGCGTGCGGCTGCCCGCCGCGCTGATGAGTTGAATCGCATAGCCGCCGACGATGAACGCGAGCCCGGCGCCGAGCGAGGTGCCGAGTGAGAACACGCTCATGGCCAAGCCCAGGCGCCGCTTGGGAAAGAAGTCGGTGATCAACGAATACGCAGCGGGCACCAGCGTCGCCTCGCCCACACCCACGCCAATGCGTGCCGCGAAGAGATGCCAGAACCGCGAGGCGAGACCGCAAACCGCCGTCATCAGACTCCACACCGCAATACCGATCGCGACGATGCCGATGCGCGAACGCGAATCGACCATGCGTCCCACCGGCAGGCCGGCCAGCGTGTAGAACAGCGCGAACGACAAGCCTTGCAACAAACTGATTTGCACATCGCTCAACGCCAGGTCGTGCTTGATCGGATCGACCATCAAAGACAGCACGAAACGGTCGATGAACGAAAACATGTACGCGAGTGATAGCACCGCAAGTGCGCTCCAGGCGCGCGCAGCGGAAGGGTAGGGCATCGCATCCGCCGCAATCGCCGAGTCGACTTGCTGGTTTGCCATTGTTTACCGTCAATGTGCCGGGTTACGCAGCGCACCGTCGAGGCGCAGCACCGCGCCATTGAGCATGCGGTTCTCGCAGATCTCGCGAACCAGTCGCGCGAACTCGTCCCCGCGACCGAGCCGCTGCGGAAAGGGGACGTGCCCGACCAGCGCCTCGCGTGCGCCCGACGGTAGTTGCGCCAGCATGGGCGTATCGAACACGCCGGGCGCAATGGCATTGCAGCGGATGCCGTAGGCGGCAAGCTCTCGCGCCATGGGCAGCACCATGCCGATGACGCCCGCCTTGGATGCTGCGTAGGCGCAGTCCTTGCTGCGTCCCTCGAATGCGAGTGCAGAACTGACATGAACGATGACACCGCGCTCGCCTTCTGCATCGGGCGCGCAATGCGCCATCTTTGCAGCCACCAAGCGCGCGCAATCGAAGCTGCCGACGAGATTGACCGCCAATACTTGTTGAAACAGCTCAAGTGGATGCGTGCCGCGAGGCCCAAGCAGTTTGGCGCTGCGGCCGAGGCCTGCGCAATTGATCAGTGCGCGCGGTGCGTCCACTGCATCGAGTGCGCGAGCAATCGTTTCGGTGCGAGTGACATCGACGTGCGCGTAGCGCGCACCCAGTTCGCGCGCGAGGGCGAGTCCCTGGGTCGCATCGCAGTCCCACAGATGCACTTCGGCGCCGCACGCAGCGAACAGCCGCGCGGTGGCTGCGCCGAGACCCGAAGCGCCGCCAGTTACGATGACTGCTGCGTTGGTCAGGTGCATAGCGCCACGCTCAATTGCCGGAACGAGCAGCGGTTTCAGCCGGCGCAAACAGCCGGTTCGCGTTGCCGTATGAGATCGCGTGCAGCGCTTGCGCATCGAACACGTCGGACTCGAACACCGAGTGCGCGTTGTCGTCGATCAAGCCGGGGGGCAGAAACGGAAAGTCGGAGCCGAACAGGATGTGCTCCGGCCCTGCCAGATCGAGCACCGTGCGCAGGTTGCTCGGCGAAGCCGACACCGCCACGTCGTAATAGAGCTGCGATAAATAATGCGCGACAGGATGCGGCGCAATTTCGCGAAACTTGCGGTAGGGCTCGCGCGGCGATGAATCGAACAGGCGCAAACGCCAAGCCACCATCGGAATCGTGCCGCCCAAGTGCGAAACGATGAAACGGATGTTCGAAAAGCGCTCCAATGCGCCGGTCACGAGCAAGCTCGTGATCGCCCGCGTCGTATCGAATACGAATTCGAGAATTGCCGGCGCGACGGGCATGTTGGGCTGCTGCGCGGCCGGCGGCATCGTCGGATGCAATAGCACGACCGCATGGCGGTCGTTCAAAAACGCCAGATAGTCGTCGAACTTCGGATCTCCCAGATAGACGCCGTCATAGTTCGTAAGCAAACACACGCCATTCAAGCCGAGTTCATCAAGTGCGTGCGTGCTCTCTGCAATCGCATCCCCGACCGACGGCAGCGGCACGGTGGCGAACCCGCCGAGACGATCCGGCGCCTCGCGCATGAGTTGCGCGTGGTACTCGTTGCAGCGTCGCGCCAGTTCGCGAGCGAAGCCCGCATCGCCGAAATACACGCCGGGTGCGGACACCGAGAGAATCGCCTTGCTGATGCCCATCCGCTCGAAAGACCCGTACATTGCTTCCGGCGACCAGGTAGGAAACGGTACGCCGGTGACATCGTGGATGCCGATGCCGCGCAAGGCCTCGACATAGAAGTCCGGCACGATGTGATGGTGTACGTCGATGCGCTGCGCGGGAACGTCGCGCGCCGCGTCCGTAGCATTGTGCGTGCCTGCTCGAGTCGACGGCTCGTTCGAGCACGCGCTGCCCGCAACGAGTCCGGTCCCGACGGCCGCTTGGAGGAAGGTGCGTCGCGAGGCGCGGGTCACCGTGGAGTGATGTTCGAGGGTTTGGGTATTCATCGCTAACCTCATGCTTGGGCGGTGCGCGGCATACGGCGCGTCCAGGGTGCGAACGAGGGGACGACGAGTACGCCCGGCGGCGCGGCGCAGACCGCAGGAATCGCACGGATGCAAGGCCCCGCGACGGCGTACTGAATGGCTTTGGAGCGGTCGGGTACGCCCACCGGATCGGTCAAGTCGATTCGCACACGCATGCCCGGTGCGCCTTCGATCTCGATCGTCCACCCGTCGTCGTAATCCCAGCCGGGCAGGCTGCGATCGATCAGCCAAACCATCTCCAAGGTGAAGAAGCGCTTGCCCTCGGCGACCCCGTGCCAGCGCCAGCGGATGTTGGCGACGGTTCCTTTGGGGATCACGCCGACGCGGCATTGCAGGTCGTGCGGTGCGACGCAGAACTCGTGATCCGGCTCGATGTGCTCGTAGCGGACGCCGAGTTGATCGCCGACGTAGCGAATGACTTCGGCAAAGGTGCGCGTGAACAGCTCCTGCGTCGCGCTGCCGGCACGCAGTTCCTCCGGATCACTGCCCATGCGACATTGCTCGAAGATGAAGCCCGGCGAGACGACGGGGGAGCAATCGTAGACTTCACGCACCCGTATCGATTTGACATCGCAACAGGCGCCGGTGAGTCCCACAGCGGTGCGCTCGACGATGAATCCCGGATTAATGCCGGTGCCAAATAGCGTCGAGTTGCCATCGCGGCATGCCGCTTCGAGAGTTTCGAGATGTTCCGGCTCGTGCGCGTGTGGGTATGTGAACATGACCGTGGAGATCACGTTTTTTCCCGAACGCAGCAGGCGGATGACATCTTGATTGTGCGTATCGAAATGCTCGCCTTCGCGCGGATTATGGATCACGCAATCGGCGTCGATCGCGAGGATCTCCTCGATATCGCGCGTCGCGCGGATGCCGGTGGATGCGCGCCGTGCGATGTCACCCGCATCGCGCCCCGCCTTCTGCGGCGAGTAGGTGTACAAGCCGGCTAACTCGAGATCCGGGTGATCGATGATTTGGCGCAGGCATGTCTTGCCGATGGCCCCCGTTGCCCACTGAATGACACGATACGTCACGACGTCCCCCTCTGCTGTGTCTCGACCCACCGCGCCGGTGATGCCCTGGTCTGGAAGGCTCCCTGCATGTGCGACCCGCGGCCGGAGGGCTCGTCACCGAGCCTCCGTCCGCCGCGAGCCTCAGTTACCTACGCCGCGTGCGGCCGAGTTGCACGCTCGCCCCGCCGTCGATGACGAGCACTTCGCCCGTGATCCACGCTGCGGCGTCGCTTGCAAGAAACAGCGCAGCCTGCGCGATGTCGACAGACTCACCGAGGCGTCCGAGTGGCAAGCGCGCTGCAATCGCTGCCTCGTTGGCCGCCCACGCGCTCGCCGATTGCTCGGTCTTGATGAGACCTGGTGCGAGCGCATTGACCCGCACGCCTGGCCCAAGATCGGCGGCGAGTACTCGGGTGAGGTGATTGAGGGCCGCCTTGCTCGCGTTGTAGGCGCCCATGCCCGGCTGCAGGCTGATGCCGCCGAGCGATGACATGTTGATCACGGCGCCACCCGCGTTCGCCATCCAGCATTGCCAGACCAGTTGCGTCCACATCAGCGGCGCGCGCACGTTCAGCATCCACGTCGCATCGAAATCAGCCAGCGGCATGGCGATCGTCTCATCGCGTTGGAAGCTGCCGCCCACATTGTTGACGAGCACATCGATGCGCCCAAAGCGACGCATGGTTTCGGCGACGCACGCGCGTGCCTGCGACTCATCGCTGGCGTCGCCAGTCCAAGCGGCGTTGTCGCCCGCCAGTGCCGCGTGAGTTTGCGCAAGGCTGTGCGCATCTCGACCTGTGATCATGACCCGCGCGCCGGCTGCGACGAACGCTTCTGCAATGGCTCGACCGATGCCGCGCGAGCTGCCGGTGATCAATGCCGTTTTGCCGTCGAGTCGCACTGGTGTTTCCCCCGTGGATCCCTTCAGTAGCGTTTGCGTGGTCGCGCGTAGCAAAGGTGTTCGCGAGATGGCGTCAGCGTTTTGGACGATGCACGAGTTCGGGCAGCTTCACGGTCCGTCGAACCATGCGCCAACCCGAGCCCGAGCCGTACTGAGCATCGAGTCGCATGATCCAGCGATAAGCGAAGCGCGCGAAAAGCAGCATCGAGGCGAGCGTGATCGCGACCGGCTTCCAGGCAAACATCCAGGTCTCGCCATGCACGAAATACTTGATCGTTGCGAACGCGCCATACAGCCAGGCATGAATGCCCACTGACATACCAATCGCGATCCGAAGATAGCGCTGCGGCGTGCCGCTGAAGGGCAAGTCGATTTCGGGATCGTGAGTGCTGGCGGACATGTCGGAAATGTGTTGGCTCATGAGGCGGCAGCGAAATCAGAAGGGTTTGCTGATCGCAAGGAAGACGACGAGGATGCCGAAGACCATGACCGCCGGACTCGAAACCAGCAGAAACCACCAGTGTTGGTGGATCGCGCGCTCG
>CAZIXV010000102.1:0-11869 GCA_964543105.1 uncultured Steroidobacteraceae bacterium | reverse complement strand
ACGCAGCGTGTTCGGCGCGCAGGTACCCATGCGCGCCCACGGCAATGCGCTCGATCCGCGCGATCCCATGCGCGCGCTGTACTTCGCGCGCCGACCCGGCACAAAAATTTTCGAGTTCGATCGCGCCGCGAACACCGTGCGCACTGTATGTGAGACGCCTGAAGGCAGACATTTCGCCGGCCACGGGTTGTTCTCCGCCGATGGGCAATGGCTGTTCACGCCCGAGCACGATTACGAAAACATTCGCGGCATCGTAGCGGTGCGCGATGCGCGCACATTCGACATCGCCGCAGAGATCGATACGGGCGGCATCGATCCGCACGAGATTGCCTGGTCGCCCGATCGCTCGCGGCTCATCATTGCGAATGGCGGCATCCTCACCCACCCGCGTTCGTTTCGCCGCAAGCTGAATATTCCGACGATGAAGCCTTCGCTCAGCATCGTCGCTGCAGGCAATGGTGAGCTGCTCGAACAATGGCATCTCCCAGAGCATTTACTGAGCATTCGCCACCTGGCGGTGGCAGCCGACGGTCGCGTGGCCGTCGGTCTGCAGTTCGAAGGCGAACCCACCGCCGCACCCGCGTTGGTGGCGCTGTACGAACCGGGCCGCGGATTGCGCGCGTTAGATTTGCCAGGCTCGGCGCAAGCGCGCTCGCGCGGTTACGTCGCAAGTGTCGGCTTGAGCGAGCAACAGGACGTCATCGCCGCGGCCTGCCCTTACGGTAAGGGCATGGCGTGCTGGGCGTTGTCGACGGGTTTTTTCGAGCACTTTTTGCCTGCCGAGAAAACCTATGGCGTATCGCGCTTGGGCGACGGCACACTGATCGCTTCGCAGCGCGATGGCACGCTCTATACGTTGCGCGATGCAGGCTCGCGTTCACGCTTTGTGACGGTCGACCGTGCTACACCGATCCGCTGGGACGATCATTGGACCGCCGTTGTTTGAATGACAAACATGCTCGGACGCAAGATGCTGCAATTCATCTCATCGACACATCGTTCGCTTCGTACGAAAACCTGCATTGGAATCGCGGCGCTCGCGTGCCTCGGCGCGATGCACGCTCATGCAGCGGACAACTCGCATCTTCCCGACTGGGCACCGAAGCCCAAACCCAATGTCGCAGAAGAGCGCTTTCGCGCCGAAGTGTCCTTCCTCGGTGCGTCCTATGACACCCAGTTTCGCATCGACCCGTCTTTGGCGGTTCCTGGTACGCCGATCAGTGCCGAAGACGATCTCGCCTTGGATGATTCGGAATTTCTGGTGCTCGGCGAACTGACGCTGTTACCGGGCGAGCGACATCTCGTGCGGTTCAGCGGATTTAGCGCACGACGTTCGGCGCAAACGATACTTGCGCGCCAAATCGTGTTCGACGATGAGACTTACAACATCAACGAACGCGTCGACAGCGAATTGAATCTGACGCTCTTCGGACTGACGTATGGCTATCGACTGATCACGAACGATCGCGCTGAACTCGCGGTGACGCTCGGCATCCAGATCGCCGATGTCGAAGCCAATGCGGTCGTACGCAGCCGCGTCGTGCGCGACTCCGAAAGCGGCGTCGCCCCGCTGCCGCTATTGGGTCTTGAAGGCCGCTTCGATTTCACACCGCGCTGGTCGATGGAAGCGCGGGTTCAATACCTGACGGCCAATATCGAGGAAGTGGATGGCTCGATCCTGGATGCGCGCGCCGCGCTGACGTGGCGGATGAATCCGCACCTCGCATTCGGCCTGGGCTATCGCACCTTCACCATCGATGTGGATTCTGCCGATGAAGGCACGCCCGGCATGGTCGATATGACGATCGCCGGACCGACGCTCTTCATTCGAGCGAGTTTGTAGGGGGCGACGGCTTATTGATCAGCGAGCTTCGGGAGCTGCAGCCGCTGGCTCATCGAGCGGCTCCACCGGAATCGCGTAGTCCCGCAGCATGACGACATCGGGTTCGGTGCTGGTGGCCGGTGACGCTTCCGCCTGCGCAGCCTCTTGAGCGGCCAACGATTCGAAAACCGTCGCATTGAACTGACGCAAGGCGCCCACGAAGCTGAACGCTGCGCCGAAAGTGATGAATACAGGAATCGTGGCGAGCGCCAGGACCAACACGCGCCGCAACGTCGAGGGGCGATTGCGCACCGCGCGTTCGTTCTCGCGATCGATCATCTCCTGCGCGCGTTCCCGAATCGCTTTTTGCAGGTCTGATTGCCGCTCGAACGGCGTCACAGCGGGCGTCGGCAAAGGGATGACTTGATTGGACATGGGTCCTTCAGGGGACTGGCTCATCGGCGTCTGATCCACAGCATTCGAAGATGCCGACCGAGTGTACTCGGTCAGCATCGGACAGGGTGTCAGACAGGGGCGATGCCCAAGCGTTGCATCGCCCGACGTGCTGCCATGCGCTTTCAGCAATCGCCTTAAAGGAGCGGATGCTTCAAACGCGCTCGATGATCATCGCGATGCCTTGACCGACACCGATGCACATCGTGCATAGGGCATAACGGCCCTGGGTCTTTTCAAGATAGTTGATTGCCGTCGTCGCCAAACGCGCGCCGCTTGCGCCGAGCGGATGACCGATCGCGATGGCGCCGCCGTTCGGATTCACATGCGATGCATCATCGGCCAGTCCGAGTTGACGGGTCACCGCGAGTGACTGTGCAGCGAACGCTTCGTTCAGCTCGATGACATCCATTTGCCCGATGTCCAGCTTCGCCAGTGCAAGCACTTTGCGCGTGGCCGGCACAGGACCGATGCCCATGATGCGTGGTGGCACACCCGCAGTCGCCGTCGCGATCACGCGTGCGCGCACTTTCAATCCGTATTTGGCTACGGCTGCTTCGCTTGCGAGCAGCAACGCACAGCTACCGTCGTTGACGCCTGAGGCGTTACCGGCCGTCACCGTGCCATCCGCTCTCACCACACCTTTGAGTTTCGCGAGCGCCTCGAGCGAGGTGCTGCGCGGATGTTCATCGGCGGTGAAGGAGATCGGATCGCCTTTGCGTTGCGGAATACTGACGGGAACGAGTTCGCTGTCGAAGAATTTGTTGGCGAGCGAAGCGGCATAGCGTTGCTGACTACGCAGCGCGAACGCATCCTGATCGGCGCGATTCACATTGAATTCTTTGGCGACGTTCTCTGCGGTTTCCGGCATCGAGTCGATACCGTACTGCGCTTTCATCTGCGGGTTGATGAAACGCCAACCGATGGTCGTATCTTCAATTTTCGCGCTGCGCGAAAACGCGCTATCGGCTTTACCCATCACGAACGGTGCGCGCGACATGCTCTCGACGCCGCCTGCGATGACGAGCTCCGCCTCGCCAGTGCGAATGGCGCGGGCGGCTAAATTGACGGCATCGAGACCCGAACCGCACAAGCGATTGATCGTCGCACCGGGCACCGAATCCGGCAGGCCCGCGAGCAGTGATGACATGCGCGCGACGTTGCGATTGTCTTCGCCGGCCTGGTTTGCGCAGCCGTAATACACCTCATCGACCGCGGCCCAATCCACACTGCCATTGCGCTGCATGAGCGCTTTGATCGGAATTGCACCGAGATCGTCGGCACGCACTGATGCAAGCGATCCGCCGTATCGGCCGATAGGCGTACGAATGGCATCGCAAATGAATACTTGGCGCATGAAATTGACTCGCAGAAAAGATCAGAGAAGCCGCAGCACAGCTGCAGCGCAGAACGCAACGGGATCGCTGCCACGCGCGGCATTCTAACGTGAGCGCGTCGCTGACACAGCTCGCGCGCGCGTCGGCTGCGAAAAGTTTCTCTAAAGTGGAATCAGGAGTGTGGATTACAACGACGGCGTGTTGCCCGTTGCGTGCGTATGTTCATAGCGCTCCTGACAACGCACACAACGAAGTGCAGTGGGCTCGGCTTCCAGGCGCGCTTTTGGGATCACCGCATCGCAATCGATGCATAAGCCGTAGCCACCTTCATTGGCTCGGCGTAACGCTGACTCGACTCGGCGTAGCTCATCCGCGTCGCGCTCGATCTCAGCGAAATTAAGATCGACGATGAGAGTCGAGAACGATTCATCCTCTCGATCGCGCACCTCCTTCGCTATCTGTACATGAGTTTCGTTTGCTGAACGCTCGAGGGTGCTGCGAATTTCGCCGCGCAGCGCCTGACCGCGTTCGCGTAGCTTCGTCTTGAAATGCACGAGTTCGTCCTGCGATAGCGCGGCCATGGGCGATGTCTCCGTAGTGCTCTTCCTAGGAGAACCCGCACCGCGTGCCTGGGTTCCAGTTTCGCGCGCAGGTCCTCGAGCACGAATCCGGTCCGGGTAATGGCAGTAGACTCGCGCGATTCAGTCAGCCGACCTGTGAACCTTCGATGCCTCATTTGCGTGGAATCCTGTCGATGCTCGCCGCCGTGGCGACGTTCTCGATCATGGACGTCACGATGAAGCACCTGGTTGCGACATATCCGGCCATGCAGGTGGCCTTCTTGCGCGGCGTCGCCTCACTGCCGCTGTTGCTCGCGGCGATCGGAATGTTCGGCACCTGGCGCGATCTGCGACCGCGACGCTGGGGTCTGCACGTGCTGCGCGGCCTGCTCAGCGTGCTGATGCTGTGGGCATTCATCTACTCCGTGAGCAAGCTGTCGCTGGCCGACGCATATGCGATTTTCATGTCCGCACCGCTCATCATCACTGCCTTGTCGATGCCATTACTTGGCGAGCGGGTGGGTCCGCGCCGCTGGGCTGCCGTGCTCATCGGATTGTGCGGTGTGGTGATCGTGCTCAACCCGACAGGCGCCAACCTGATCACCCTCGGCGGGTTGGCCGCCTTGGCTGCAGCCTGCGGCTATGCGCTGAACGCATTGACGATACGCATTCTGTTACGCACCGATTCCAGCGCGGCCACCGTCGTCTGGGCGTTGGTGGTCATGACGATCATCAGCGGCATCTGGTCGGCACGCGATTGGGTATCCATTACGGCCGATGCCTGGAGTTGGATCGCGGTGATGGGAATCAGCGGCGCGCTGGGTCAGTACTTCATCACCCAAGCGTTCCGACATTCACCACCGTCGGTCATCGCACCGCTCGAATACACCGCATTGGCGTGGGGCATGTTGTTCGACTGGATCATTTGGATGACTGCGCCGAGTGCCCGGATGCTCGTTGGCGCAGGCGTCATCGTTGCAAGTGGTCTGTATGTGATTCACCGGGATGCGCGCGTAGCGCGCGAGTCGGCCAACCGAACTTGAAGTTGGCGCCTTGGAACAAGACCAAGGCAACGCCTGCCAGCACGGAAACCGCAGAGATGGCTGCAAGCGGCGTGACCCGCTCACCGAGCACGAACGCGCCCAGTAACAACGCCACGACGGGATTGACGAGCGCATAGGTCGTGACCTTCTGCGCCGGAACCCGCGTTAGCAACCACAGATAGCAATTCAAAGCGATTAGGCTGCCGAACACGATCAAATAGCCAAGCGCGGCTAGCGAAGTCCAGGAAACGGCATGCGGCTCGAAGTTGCGCCATTCGTCGTTCACGAAAGTCATGCCGAATTGAAACAACGCGCCGCCGAACATCTGCACGCAGGTGAAGCTCAAGACAGTCGTCGCGCTCGCCGCACGCTTCTGGATCAGCGTTCCGAAACTCCACCCGATGACGGCTGCAATCATGGCGATCACGTGGAGTGGCTGCGCATCGCCCGCCAACGTGCGCGTATGCAAGATGATCGTCGCGACGCCGCCGACGGCGATTGCGATCCCAAACAACGCCTGCTTGCTGGGCGCATGCTTACTGAACATCGCCCAGTCGATCACCAGCACGACGACCGGTACGGCCGTTACGATCAATGCCGCGATTCCCGATGGAATTCCCTGCTGCGCCCAAATCACGAATCCATTGCCAATGCCCGACAGCAAAACGCCGCAGGCGAGCGCGATCGGCACATTCACACCGTTCAACGGTTGCGGGTGGCGCCAGCGCAGCCACGCGTACAACAGTGTTGCAGCACACAGAAAACGCACTGCGCCGCTGATGAATGGCGGCAGCGTCTGGATCGAAATCACGATTGCCAGATACGTCGTGCCCCAAATGACATAGATGCCCGCAAACGCCGCCAGGACGGCAAGTGAATATTTCGGCGAGGATTCGGGCGTGAGCAGTGTCATGACGCGCGACTCTGCGCCGTTCGGTGCGAGCAACACAGATTCAGGTAGACTTTGGCCAGGCCAGTACAGTTCTCCAGCCGACCAGCCAACACCCACTTCCGACTTTTGCGTGTAGCCGTATGTCTTCGAGTCCGCACTTGCTTTACGAACGCGTTGCGAGCTTGGTCGAACAGCAGATCGCCTCCGGGGCATTGCGCACCAATGAACGCATTCCCTCCGTGCGCTCCATGAGCCGCACAGCCAAGGTGAGCGTGTCGACGGTCGTACAGGCCTATCTGCATCTGGAAAGTCTGGGCTTGATCGAGGCCCGGCCGCAGTCGGGTTTCTACGTCCGACCACCCAGCACGAATGCGCTGCCTCCACCGCGACCTAAAATCGTGCGCTCGCGCCGTCCCGTGTCGGTCGCTGCAGAAGTTCTCGATACCTGCCGCGAAGCTTTGAGCCGCAAGGACATCGTGCCGCTGAACGGCGCCTTTACCTCGCCGGCGCTGTATCCCAATCGCCGCCTCAACAACTTGATTCGAGAAGTGCTGCGCGATCATCCATTGCATACCGGCGAGTTGATCGCACCGCCTGGCGATGCCGAATTGCGCCGTCAGATCGCCAAACGCATGGGGCTCGCGGGCGCCCCCACCGATCCCGACCATGTCGTCATCACGGGCGGCACGATGGACGCGATCTCGCTGTCGCTGCAGGTGCTGTGTCAGCCCGGCGACACCGTGCTGGTGGAATCGCCGACGTACTTCGGCCTGCTGCAAGCCATCGAGCATTTGCGTTTGAAAGTGGTCGAAGTGCCGAATCGGCCGGACGCCGGCATCGATGTCGAGGCGGTGCGCGTGGTGGCTCGCAACACGCGACTGGCGGCTGCGGTGCTCATGCCTAACTTCAATAATCCGGTCGGCGCGCTCACCTCGGATGACGCCAAGCGCGACATCGTTGCGGCACTCAGCGCGCAAGAGGTACCGATCATCGAAGACGATATCTACGGCGACTTGCACTACGGCGCGCAGCGCCCGGCCTCGATGCGCGCGTTCGACGAGGCAGGATTCGTCATCTCTTGCGGATCGGTGTCGAAAACGATCGCACTTGGTTATCGCATCGGCTGGGCGGTGACACCAGCGTTTCATGCGGACATTGCTCGCGCCAAGTTCTACTCCTCGATCGCTTGCCCAACACTGCAACAGCACGTACTGGCCCGCTATTACGCCAGCGGCGGCTACGATCGCTATCTGCGCGGCATCCGCGCCTCACTCGCAGCGAACGCACAGGCATGCATCGACGCCATTGCCCGCTACTTTCCTGAGGGCACGCGGGCATCGCGCCCCGCAGGCGGGCTCGTCCTGTGGGTGGAGTTGCCGCGCAATGTCGATGGCACTGAACTCTTCAAGAGCGCACTGGCGAGCCGCATCGGCATTGCGCCGGGACTCGTGTTTTCGGCCAAGGCCGAATACCGCAACTACATTCGGTTGAGTTGCGGCCTGCCATGGACGACGACGATCGAACGCGCGCTCGAAAAGCTCGGCAAACTCGTGACCACGATGGCGCGGGCGGGATAGCCCGCGCCGTGACGATCGCTCTCGCACCGCTCACCTCGGAAGAATCACAACGCGACGCGCGATGCTTCATGCTGTGTTTGCGCTAACGCAGGGACGAAATCGGATCCCAATTCCGTAATCGTCACCTCGCCCTTTGGTAAGGGCATCGCCTCCTCGGCGCTGCGTGCGAACACGAAAACCAAACCCGCATGGATGATCACGGTGGCAGTGATTGCGATGAACTTCCTCATGACGACTCTCCTTCGATGGAGAGCTAGCGTAGGAGCGCGCAGCAATGAGCACTAGCCACACGCGATGCACTTCATCCATGACGGCAGATCATGAAATCAAATGGAGCTAAGTAGATAGCGGTTTTGTCTGTTGCCGCGGCAACGGCACGGCTCACGCCCGACAGATCTCGAAGACGAGACGTTACGGAGCCAATTCTTCGCGGCTATCCCTGCTTCTTGAATAGCGCGTCGAGTTCGGCCTTGGCTTTGTCTGCCGCGGAGAGCTCATCGCCTGGCGCCTTCGTGCCACCGAACAGTGCATCGAGCTGTGCTTTTGCCTGGGCTGCGGCAGCTTGACTCGCAGCCGAATACGCGTGCGGCCGTGGTTTGAAGTAATCGCAGAAATTGGCGCGCTCTTTGTCTTTCACTTCTTCGGCGATCGGCTCGCGGCAGTGTTTCGCCACCTCGAGGCTGTAGAACTCGCAGAGCTTGCAAACGTGCAGCTCGGCAGCGCATTGCTTGCACTCATCGAGCCGGCGCAACGGCAAACTCAAATCCGCAAGCGATGCGCCGCATTTCCAGCAGACCAGACTCATGACTTATTCGGTCGCAATCTCATCGTAGCCACGACCGAGAAATTGAATGAGACAAATGCCATGACCGAAAGGGTCGGCAAGCATCGCGATACGTCCCCAATGGTTCGTCCGGATCTGGCCTTCCATACGCGCGCCGGCATTGCGCGCTCGATCGACCGCCCCTTCGATTTCATCGACGACGAAATCCAGATGCACGGGCGTCCAGTGACGCGCATAGGAACGCAAATGCCGACTGGTGGCTGACGCCGCGGTGCCATTGGGTTTGGCGAGCAGATAGATCGGCGCGCTGCCGCCCAGCAATTCGATTGCGTCGCTGCCGAACTTGCGGCCGATCTGCAAGCCCAGCGCTTTCGTATAAAACTCCGCGCCCTTCACGATGTCATCGACATCGACGTTTACGAGCATCCGTACGGTCATGAAGTACCTCACCAATGAATGGGGCGAGAGTAGCGCGACACGACGTCACACGCAGCTGTCGTTCAAGCCCAACGAAGCCCCCGAAACCGAGGCGGGAAGCACCAGGCACTGGACTTTAAAGATGAGGGGTCGGTGAATGGCGGAGAACGACCGATAGACGCCAGGGTGCTGCCGACTACGCCGCGACGATTCTCACTAGAGTATTCACCATCGTCGTCAACTGTTTTCGGTGCTGCCGTGACTCAAATTTCTGTAATGCAAGTGGTCGGTTCGAGTGCTGACACGCTCATTCAACAGCACTTGCAAGCGAAGGCGTATCGCGAGGCGTTCGCCCTGCTGCAACCGCACTACCGCGACAAAGTATTTCGACTTTGCGTAAGCATGCTGCAGCAGCGCGCCTGGGCCGAGGACGTCAGCCAAGAAGTCTTTTTACGCATTTGGCGCGCGTTACCGGGATTTGCCGGCCAATCCTCCTTGTCGACCTGGATCTACGCGATCTCCCGCAATGCCTGCCTGTCGGAGCTACGCAAACGGCGCCCGCAAGTATCGATCGACGATAACGACGGCTACTCTCCTGAAATCGCGGCGCTCGCGGTGTCGGATGCCGACGATTCTGCGACGGTGAGCGTGAACCAAATGCTGGAGCAACTCCCGCAGCGATATCGCGAGGCGGTTACGCTGTTTTACATGGAAGATAAATCGTACGAGCAGACCGCGGCGAGCCTCGACATGCCGCTCGGAACGGTCAAAGCGTTGCTGCACCGCGCTCGCAAGAAGCTGATCGAACTCGCTCGCGAGGCCGCCTAAGTCTCAAGCCGCCTCCCACCTGGGCCCCGGATCAATGAACGCACGCTGCAGCCCAATGAATGCGGGTAGCTCGGTGCGGATGACATAGCTCGGCACATCCGCCAGGTAGTCCGCATAGCGACCCTTGTCTTCGAATCGATCTCGAAACGGCGAGCTCGCAAAAAAAGAACCCAATCGCGGCACGATGCCGCCGCCGATATAGACCCCGCCAACCGCGCCGAGCGTCAGCACGAGATTGCCGGCCATCGTCCCGAGCAGCGCACAAAACATCGTCACCGTTTCCAAGCTCAACTTGCACGTGCCTGCGAGCGCACGTTCGGTGATGTCCTGCGGCGTCAGCGTTTCAGGGCGCACACCCTCGATCGCACATATCGCGTCATAAAGATTGACGAGACCGGGACCAGAGAGCGCGCGCTCCGCAGATACATGCGAGAACCGCTGGCGCAGTTGTCCGAAGACGGCCATTTCTCGTTCGCTCATGACCGACAGCGTGGTATGGCCGCCTTCCGCTTGCAGCGCGATCCACTGCCCTGCGGAAGGAATGAGCCCCGAAACGCCCAAGCCTGTGCCCGGTCCGAGCAACGCGATCGCCGCACCGCTGACCGCACGCCCGCCGCCCACCTGCGCAAGCTCGTGTGCGGGGATGTGCCGGATGGCCATCGCAAGCGCCGTGAAGTCATTGAGAAAAATGAGGCGCTCCAGACGCAGCTGTTGACGTGTCGTCGCGGCCGAGAACTCCCACACGTGATTCGTCATGCGGATGTGATCGCCGGTGATCGGTCCGGCGATGGCCATCGCCGCTTGAGTCGGCCGTCGCGCTCCCGAGCCCGCGCCTATGCACGCAAGATAGTGCTCGACGGCGGCGACGAGCGTTTGGAACTGTGCGCAGGGCAGCACTTGCTCTTCGTTGACTTCGTCGCCTTCGAGCAAGGCAAACCGCGCGTTCGTGCCGCCGATATCGGCGATCAGCTTGACCGAATCACGGCCCGAGTCAGGGCGACCAATAGACATCGACTGGAACCTCTTGCTGATGCAGGACCGCGCGCACGGGCAGCTCTTGCGCCGAACCAGACAGGCGCGCCTTTTGATACACCTGCCATTTCGCCTCACCTTCGATGTGCAGCATGATGCGCCGCGCATCGAGCAATGCCGCCACATTCAAGCTCACCCGGGCATGCGGCGCTTTCAATGCATTGACAGCGATGCACACCGGCGCAGCAGTAGCGTCAAGCGCCCGCGCCAAGGCGAGCGAATCGGGAAACAACGATGCCGTATGGCCGTCGAGCCCCATGCCGAGCAGGACCACGTCATATGGATGTGGCACCCGCGTTAATGCGCGCGACGCCCAATCGGCTCCCGCTTCCGGCGTGGGCGCAGGGTTCTTGAGGCCCACGAAGCGTGCATTGGCCGCAGCGCCGACCAGCAGATGCTGGCGCACCAGGTGTTCATTGCTCGCCGGATCGCTGGTTTCCACCCAGCGCTCATCCGCCAATGTCACCCAAACGCGCGACCAGTCGAGCGTTTCGGTTTGTAGCTGCTCGAACAGCCGCACCGGCGTGCGCCCACCCGAGACGACGAGACTGGCGACGCCACGCACCTGAATCGCTTCCTCGAGATCCACCTTGATCTCGCCCGACAAGGCGTGCGACAGCGCAACTGCGTCGGGAAAGCGATGTTCGTGAACCCATTTGTGCATGAGGACTAGCGCTTAGCGAAACTACAAGCGCAACGCGTCGCTACAGCTCGTTGTGCCAGGAAAATCCATCACGGCTGACGAGCGCACTCGATGCCGCTGGACCCCAGGTGCCTGCCGTATAGGTTTTCGGCTTCTCGTCATATTGCTGCCACGCTTCGCGGATCGGATCGATCCAGCCCCAGGCCGCATCGAGTTCGTCACGACGCATGAACAGCGTCAACGTACCTTTGATGACGTCGGTGAGGAGCCGCTCATAAGCATCGAGCGGACGATCCTTGAACGACTCGCGAAAATCGAAGCACAGCTCGACGGGTTTCAAATGCATCCCCTGGCCGGGACTTTTCGCAAGCACGCTGAGCGTGATGCTTTCGACGGGCTGCAATTGGATGACCAAACGATTCCAGGCGTGCGCGGCGTCGGGACGGTCATAGATCGAATGCGGAATGTCCTCGAACGTGAT
>CAZIXV010000101.1:0-11923 GCA_964543105.1 uncultured Steroidobacteraceae bacterium | reverse complement strand
GATAGACGTGCTCGCGCAGGTAACGCTTCAGTTCCTGGTGTTCGGCGGCGATGTCTTCACTGAGGCCGACGAGCGGCGTCGGCAGTTCGCGCACCGCGTCAATGTCGGCGGGGTCGGCCTGAGCGATGGCCGCCGCGCTCGTTTCGATCAAATCCGTCACGACGCGGTTGATCATGCGCCGCACCACTTCATGAATCAGACGCCGCCCACTCACCTCGGGATAGGCCGCAACGATGTGATCGTATTGCGAACGAAACAGCGCGACGTCTTTCAGACCGGCAATGTCGATGAGGTCAGCGCGCACGCCATCGTCCAGATCGTGATTGTTGTAGGCGATCTCGTCGGCCAGATTGGCGATCTGCGCCTCGAGCGAGGGTTGCTGGCGTTTGATGAAACGCTCGCCAACCTCGCCGAGGGTCTTCGCGTTGTTCAGCGAACAATGCTTCAAGATGCCTTCGCGCGTTTCGAAGGTGAGATTCAAACCGGGAAAAGCCGCGTAGCACTCCTCCAATTCATCGACGACGCGCAACGATTGCAAATTGTGCTCGAAACCGCCAAACGGACGCATGCAAGCATTCAGTGCATCCTGCCCCGCATGCCCGAACGGCGTGTGGCCGAGGTCGTGCGCCAAGCAAATCGCTTCGACCAGGGTTTCATTGAGCTGCAGTGCGCGTGCAATCGTGCGCGCGATTTGCGCCACTTCGATCGAATGCGTCAAGCGCGTGCGATACAGATCGCCTTCATGATTGACGAAGACTTGCGTTTTATAGACGAGGCGACGAAACGCAGTTGAATGAATGATGCGATCGCGGTCGCGTTGAAATTCGCTGCGTAAGCTCGGCGCCGCTTCAGGGAAACGGCGTCCGCGCGACTGTTCATCGAAAGCAGCATAAGGAGCAAGCGCATACGGCATGGTCATTCGCCTTCCTGGACGGGCTCTCGAGGTGCAAGGCTACCGGGCGCTGAGCGGCTGGCAAGAACAAGGCAAAACTCGCGCGTGCAGACTGGCTCTGGCCAGCAGCTGAGCGCCGCGCAGCCCTTCACTTGAAGCCATCGCACTTAGTCGAAATACGCCTTGAGTGTGTCGTTGAGCGCCTCTTGCGAATAATCGTTGACGACGACCGCCGCACCGAGGCGCTTCAACAGGACCAGCCGCAACTGGCCTTTCAATACTTTCTTGTCCATACCCATGAGCTGCAAGCCGTGCTGAGCACCGATGCGCGGCGCCTCCACGGGCAGCTTGAAGCGCGCAAGTAGCGCACGCGTGCGTTCGAGATCTGCAGCGCTCACCCAACCCAGGCGACGCGACAAATCCGTCGCCATGACCATACCGACCGACACGGCCTCGCCATGCAGCCATTCGGTATAGCCGGTAGCCGTCTCAATGGCATGTCCGAAGGTGTGGCCGAGATTCAAAATGGCGCGTAGCCCCTGCTCGCGCTCATCCGCACCGACGACCGCGGCTTTGACTTCGCAGGAACGGCGCACCGCCCACATCGTCGCCTCCGGCTCACGAGCATTCAAAGCATCGACATGAGCTTCGAGCCAACTCAAGAATTCTTCATCGTAGATCAAACCGTATTTAACGACTTCGGCGAGCCCTGCGCTGAATTCGCGCGGCGGCAGCGTGCGCAGCGTATCGATATCCGCGATCACCGCCCGAGGCTGGTGAAAGGCGCCGATCATGTTCTTGCCTTGCGGATGATTGACCGCGGTCTTACCGCCCACCGACGAGTCGACTTGCGCCAATAAGGTGGTCGGGACCTGGATGTAGTCGATGCCGCGCTGGTAACACGCTGCGGCGAAACCGGTCATGTCGCCGACGACACCGCCGCCGAGCGCGATCACCGCGGCGTCCCGATTGAAGCGTCGTTCGATCAATGCATCGAAAATCGATTCGAGACTCGCGAGCGTTTTGTACTTTTCCCCATCGGGCAATACGGCGGCGCTGATGCGTCGACTGCCGAGCGACGCCTTGAGCTTATCGAGATACAGCGGCGCAATCGTCTCGTTCGTCACCACCAACACGTCGCGCGCCGCGATGTATTCATCCAGCAACGCCGCATCGCCCAACAGTTGCGAGCCGATGATGATCGAATAGCTGCGCTCGCCCAGCTCGATACGAACCTGCTCCCGCGTCTTAGTCACTGCTCACCTGCATCCTCAACTTGTGGTTTCACGTGCGCTTGCAAGCGCTCCATGATCTCCTCGGCGACCATGCGCACATGCCGGCCATCGGTTGCCACGGTCAGCTCTGCAATCGATTCATACAGCGGCGCGCGATGCGCCATGAGATCGCGCAGCCGCGCTTCGGGGTCCTCGGTGTAGAGCAGCGGACGCTGCCGGCCGTGACGTGTGCGTTCGAGCTGCTGTTGCACGCTGGTCTCGAGATAGACGACATGACCGCGAGTAGCCAGGCGTTCGCGATTCTCCGGCAGCAGCACAGCGCCGCCCCCCGTCGCGACGATGACATTTTGCAATTGAGTCAGCGAGTCGATCACTTCACGCTCGCGCTCGCGAAATCCACTTTCGCCCTCGCGCTCGAAGATATAAGGAATGTCGACGCCAGTGCGGCGCTCGACTTCAACATCGCTGTCATGGAATTCGCGGCGCAGCAGCTTGGCGAGCTGCCTGCCGACGGCCGTCTTGCCAGAACCCATGGGGCCGATCAGATAGATGTTGCGAGTTTCGGTCATGCAGGCAGTTCGTGAGCGTCATGACGCAGCACGTCCCGTGCTCCGCCCATCGTCCATCCAGCAGCTCATGAGCGCACGCTTTGCGGATGCGCCTGCCTACCAAAATGAACGCGGCCGCATTGCTGCGGCCGCGTATTGTGGGTCGCTCCGATCCTGGGAGCAAATCAACCGGTGATCCTGCCGGCTTCCCGTCGCTCGGACGGGCGATGCATCAATACAAGCTCGCACCTTCACGCAGGATGCGCGGCGTAACGAAGATCAGCAACTCGTCTTTGTTGTCAGTCCGCGAGGTCGCCTTGAACAAGCGTCCCAGGACTGGCACGTCACCCAGCACCGGCACCTTCTGTTCGGTTTCGCGGCGCTCGGTTTCGAGAATGCCGCCGAGCACGACGGTTTGGCCGTCGTTGACGAGCACTTGGGTCACGATCTCACGCGTATCGATACTCGGCACGAAGCCGCCGGTGGCGCTCGCGACGAGCTGACCGACGCTGTCCTTGGACACCGTGAGGTCGAGAATGACGCGATTGTCCGGGGTGATTTGCGGTGTGACCTTGAGGCTCAGCACGGCCTTTTTGAAGGAGGTCGTGGTGGCGCCGCTGGATGAAGATTCCTGATATGGAATTTCCACACCTTGCTCGATCGTCGCTTCGCGCTGGTTCGCCGTGATCAGGCGTGGCGAGGAGATGATCTCGCCGCGGCCTTCGGCCTGCGCAGCAGAGAGTTCCAGGTCGACGATGTAATCCGAATCGAGCAGCGTCAGTGCCAGTCGGCCGGCCGGATTCGCGGCGGGGAGATTGACCAGCCAGCGATCCGATTGGTCGGGCAGGATGAAACCTTGCGGCATATTGAACCCGGGCTGTGCCGAGATCGGAATGTCATCGTCCTCGCGCACATAGCCCGGTGAGCCGACGACTCCGCGGCCGTCGCTGCCGCCGTGACGCAATGCGGCGGTCGTGCCGAAGCGCACGCCCAGTTCGCGGCTGAAGTCATCGTTCACGATCACGATGCGCGCTTCGATCATCACCTGGCGAACCGGAATGTCGAGCGTCGAGACGAGGCGGCGAATGTCCGCCAAGCGCTCGGACGTGTCTTGCAGCAGCAAGGTGTTCGTGCGTTCGTCGATCGCAACGCTGCCACGATCCGAGAGCAGGGAGTTGTTCGCGCCCGACTTGATCAAGGCAGCCAGATCGCCGGCCTTCGCGTAATTCACCTGTAGGTACTCGGTGCGCAGCGGGGCCAGTTCCTGCACTTCGCGACGTGCGTTGAGGATCTCCTTCTCGCGCGCAGCAATTTCCGCTGCCGGCGCAATGAACATCACGTTGCCGTCCTGGCGCATATCGAGCCCCTTCGTGCGCATCACGATGTCGAGCGCCTGATCCCACGGCACGTTCTGCAAGCGCAGCGTGACGTTGCCGCCGATCGAATCGCTCATCACCATGTTCTGGCCGCTGGTATCTGCCAGCAGCTGCAGCACGGCGCGGGTTTCGATGTCCTGGAAGTTAAGCGTCAGACGCTCGCCCGTGTATTCCTTGCGATCCTGCAACTCAGGCGGCAGCTTGACGACAGGTTTGAATTCGATCGTGTAGACGTTTTCGGATTGGTAGGCGAGCTGCTCGTAGTCGCCGGTCGCATTCACGACCAAGCGCGCGGTGTCACCGACGCGCAGCACATCGATCGAATTGACCGGCGTGGCGAAGTCGACGACGTCCAGACGCTGCAACAGCGTTTCTGGCACGTTCGTCTTGGCGAAGTTCACGACGACGCGGCCGCCTTCCTGACGCAGATCGGCAGGCACTTTCGCATCCGTCAATTCGACGATTACGCGACCCGAACCATCGCTACCGCGGCGGAAATCGACATTGTTGATCGTGCGCGTGCCTGACACCGGTGCGGCGGGACGCGCGGTTTGTGCCGCAGCCGCCGTTTGGGTCACACCTGCGCTCGAACCGCCGGCGCCAAGGCTGATGACGATCGAGTTGCCTTGCAGCCGCGTCTCATAGGCGACCAGGCTGTCGACGTTCAGCACGACACGCGTGCGGCCATTGGCCTCGGCGACGTTGACCGTATCGAGTACGCCTTGCTTCACATCGACGCGACGCGAAGTCATCGCGACGGAGGTGTTCGGCAAATCAAGCGCGATGCGCGCCGGGTTGTCGACCGTGAACGTCAACGGTTGCGGCGCCGTGTCGCTCAGGCGCAGCGTCACCTCGACCTTGTTACCGGGCAGCGAGTTCGCCTGCACGCTCTCGAGCTGATTCTGGCTCTGCGCGAATGCGGACTGCGCGCCGAATGCGACGAACGCGCAGAGGGCAGCAAAGCGCGTCGCGATGCCCCAGGTGCGCCGCGCCCCGCTAGCAGGTTCCGCTGACGTTACGAAATTGCGAGACAACATTCGGGATTCTCCCTGTCGATTATTCGTTCAATGCCAGCGCTGCGGGGCGCTCGATGTATCCGCCGACACCATCGGGAATGATTTCGATCAACGAAATCCGCGTTGGCGTGATGCTGATGATGCGGCCATCGTTCTGGCCCATGTAATTGCCAGGCAGGACTCGATGCACGAGACCGTCCTTGCCCTGCACGAGTCCGTACATGCGGCCTTGCATTTGCAAGGTGCCGACCATCGTCATCGTGTCAACCGGAAACTGCTCGAGGAATTCGCGCGCACGCTTGGCGTCGGGGCGCACGGCATTGGCCACATCGCTGCGCGCCGGCGCACTCGGCGTAAACGGCGAGCGCATGCTCGATGCGGTGTAGGTGAAGGATTCGTACGGCTTGATCTCGGGTAACGGCTCGATGCGCTCGCCGGGGCGGCTTTTGATCTCCGCCACCTTCTGTTCCAGCTCATCGATGTTCGCCGAGCATCCGCACAGCACGAGTGCAAAGGCTGCGATCGGTATGGTTTTGAGTAAGTACATGAATGAGTGCCCGCTCGCGCGAATTAGCGACGCCGACGATTCGTAGGCGCTGCGGGTTGGGCGGCAGCCTGCTCTTCGTCGTCCAGATAACGATAGGTTTTCGCCGTGACGTCCAGCTGCAATTGATCGACGCCGCGCTCCTTCGCCGCCGACGTGATCTCGACATCGTGCAGCGTCACGATGCGCGGCAAGGCCGCGATACCGCTGACGAACGAGCCGATCGCGTGATAGCTACCCGTCAAGCGCATCTTGATCGGTAACTCGGCGTAGAAATCCTTGATGACTTGCTGACCCGGCTGGAACAGCCGTTGATCGAGACCTGCGCCAGAACCTTGCTGGGAAATATCCGTGAGCAAGCTTGGCACTTCGGTCTTGTTGGGGAGCTTGCGCAGCATGGCGCCGAAGGATTGCTCCATCTCGGCAAGCTGCGCCTTGTAGGCATCGAGGTTCGCGGCCTTTTTCGCCTTTTGTTCGAGCGTCGTAAGTAGCGTGCCTTCCTGCGCCACTGCCGCATCCAAGTCGGGCTTCTTCGGCTTCCAGGCCAGAAAGTACGCCATCGCCACGGTGGCAATGATGAAGATCAGGCCGATGGCGCCGATGCGAAATGCGAACGGCCAACGGCCAGGATCGTTCGGATCCAATTCGCGAACTTGATCGAGGAAGTTACTCATCGCGCGGCCACCGCTTGCTGATCCGCACCCGCAGGCGCCTGCGGATTCTTTTGGGACGCATTCAACGTGAATTCCGAATCGCCGGAGCCTTTCGTCTCGAGAATCGAGAGCGCCGGATCCGCCAACCATTCGGAGGCGTCGATATTGCGCATGTATGAGGCCACGCGCGTGCTCGACTGGGCGACGCCTTTGATAGTCAGGCGGCGATTGTTCTGTTTGACATCCGTCAAGTAGACGCCGTCGGGTAACGTGCGTACGAGTTGATCGAACACATGCACGATCTCAGGACGGCTGCGCTCGAGTTGCTCGATGACCTGAATGCGCGACTCGAGCCGCTTTTTCTGCTGCTCGAGGTCGAGGATCTCGGCGATCTGTTTGTCGAGATTCGCGATTTCCGTTTTCAGGTACTGGTTGCGCTCGTTCTGCGCGTCGATTGCCGAGCCCATCTGCCAATTCACTGCAAACGTAATCACGCCTGCGAGCAGCAGCGCACCGACGGCGCCGACGCCGAATTCCTGCCGACGCTGCTTGCGTTCGGCCTCGCGCCAGGGAAGGAGATTGATTCTTGGCATCAGTCGAAACTCCTCAATGCCAACCCGCATGCGGTCAGCAGTGCCGTAGCGTCCTTCTTGACGGCTTGCGCCTTCGCCTTCTGGCTGATCTTCATCTGTCCCAACGGATCGCCGCGATGCGCTTCGATACCGACGCGGCTTTGAATCATGTCGGCAGCGCCGGGGATGTTGGCGCAGCCGCCGCAAATGATGATTTGCTCGGGTTGCTCACGGCCTGCGCCGGAAGCGAGGAAGAATTGCAGTGAGCGGCTCACTTGCTGACACATGTCATCGATGAACGGGCCGAGCACTTCGGTTTCGTAATTGCCCGGCAGACCGCCTTCTTTCTTGGCGCGTCCGGCTTCTTCCATGCTCAAGCCGTAGGTGCGCATGATTTCTTCGGTGAGCTGTTGTCCGCCGAAGGAGAAGTCTCGCGTATAAATGACCTTGAGATCGCGTAGCACACTGAACGTGGTGCTGCTGGCGCCGAAATCCACGACCGCGATGACTCGACCTAAACCGCCGTCGGGCATTTGATGAGTCAACAGGCGACAGGCGTTTTCGAGTGCGAAGGCTTCGACATCGACGATCTTGGCGGTAAGGCCTGCGGCGGCGCAGGCGGCGACACGCTGTTCGACGTTTTCGGAGCGGGTCGCGACGAGCAGGACATCGAGCATGTCAGGATCTTTTTCCGACAAGCCGATGACTTCGTAATCGAAGCTCACTTCTTCCATCGGGAAGGGGATGTATTGATCCGCTTGCATCTCCACCTGCCCCTCGAGTTCGTTTTCGCCGAGCGAGCGAGGCATTTGGATGACTTTCGTGATGGCGGCATCGCCGCTGATGGCGACGGCGGCATCCTTGGCGCGCGCGCCAGCGCGCTTCACCGCACGCTTGATGGCGTCGCCAACGGCATTGGCGTCGACGATCGCTTTCTCATTGATGGAGTTGGGTGGTGTGGCTTCGGCAGCGTATGCCTCAACACGGTATTGCCCACCACTCATGCTCAATTCGATCAACTTGACCGACGAAGTGGTGATGTCCAATCCAAGCAGCGGCCGGGCTTTAGGAGTTAGAAGCACGCGAGTTCCCTATAATGATCAGACACTTATGTGACGATCGGAGATCGGACACGAAACACGGGCCGCAAATATATACAGAGGCGACTTAAGTTGAATGTGAGAGCGCTCACGAAATACCATCGCGGCCTTTCCCGAAAGTCTTAGTGTCCGTACGCTGCTGTCGCCGCGCATCCGTATTTGCGTGAGTTTTCAGCAACTTAACTCGCGCGGCATCAGTGTCAGGCTTACCTGACGGGAAGAACTCGCGCGCATTTTTCAGGTGCGATCCCGGTACCATCGCCCCCTTCAACCTTGTTGGTATCCGCGCGGCCCGCTAGCAGATCGGTCGTTTCGTACACTCACTCACGCGTGAGCTCGGCGACTCTATTCCGCGGCAACTATTGCATAGTCGTTTTTCGTGAACAAGGACTTACATCGTTTTCCTCCCATGCGACGTTATCTAAATTCGCCCGTTCGTGTCGTGGCGGCCCTGTTGATTTTGCTACTCGGCGGCGTGGCCCTCGGCTTGGCAGGCGCATATCAATTCCTCGAACCGGCGCTGCCTGATGTCGCGTCGATTCGCGACATTCAGTTGCAAGTGCCGATGCGCGTGTACAGCCGCGATGGGCGACTGATCGATCAATTTGGTGAACAGCGGCGGATTCCACTGTCGTTCGAGCAGATTCCCGATCAGATGGTGAATGCAGTGCTCGCGGCGGAGGACGACGGTTTCTTCGAACACCGCGGCGTCGACTATCCAGGGCTCGCGCGCGCCACGTTTCGGCATCTCATGTCCGGCGAGAAGAGCGAGGGCGGCAGCACGATCACGATGCAGCTCACGCGCGGCATCTTCTTGAGTCCCGAGAAAAGCTACCGACGCAAACTGCTGGAGATCTTTTTAACCCTGCGCATTGAACAGCAATTCACGAAGCAGGAAATTCTCACGCTCTATCTCAACAAGATGTTCCTCGGGCAGCGCGCCTATGGCGTGGGCGCCGCTGCCGAAGTGTACTTCGGTAAGACTGTTGACCAGTTAACGCTGCCGGAAATTGCGCTCATCGCCGGCACCTTCCGCCTGCCCTCACGCGACAATCCTGTCGCCAACGCCGATCTTGCGAAACAACGTCGCAGTTATGTGCTACGCCGTATGCGCGAGAAACGCTTCATTACCGAAGAGGAGCACGCGGCGGCGCTCGCGGCACCCGTGGTTTCCAAGCTGCACGGCTATGCTGTGGAGGTGGAAGCGCCGTATGTAGCAGAGATGGTGCGCGCTGATCTGTTCGAGCGTTTCGGCACCAACGCCTACACGGATGGATATAGCGTCGTAACGACGCTCGATAGCCGCTTGCAAAAAGCGGCAGTGCGCGCCTTGCGCGCAGGCTTGCTCGAATACGATCAACGTCATGGCTATCGCGGTCCGGCCGGCCGCGTCGCACTCGCAGAGAATTCAGCCGAACAAACCTGGGGCGAGTTGCTCGATGGCTTTCCGACGCGTGGCGGATTGACGCCGGCAGTCGTGCTGTCGGTGGATGAGCGCAGCGCAGTGGCCTGGTCGCGGCGCGAAGGTCGCCTCAATCTCGGCTGGTCCGCGATCTCGTGGGCCCGTACACCCAACGCCGATGGCAGCGTCGGGCCTGCGTTGAAGCGAGCCAGTGATGCGCTCGCACGTGGTGATGTCATTTACGTGGCCCAGGAAACCAGTGGCGATTGGCGCATGGTGCAAATTCCCGCGGCGCAGGCGGCGTTCGTCGCACTCGATCCTCAAGACGGCGGCATCTCGGCACTCGTCGGTGGTTTCGATTACTTCGCAAGTGCGTTCAACCGCGCCGTGCAGGCTCGCCGCCAACCCGGCTCGGCGTTCAAGCCCTTTTTATATTCCGCTGCACTCGACCATGGGTTCACGGCAGCCAGCATGATCAACGATGCGCCGTGGGTGGTGGATGATCCGGGCCTCGAATCGACATGGCGCCCACAAAATGATTCGCGCGAATTCCGCGGACCGATGCGCTTGCGTGAAGCCTTGGTGCGCTCGCGCAATCTGGTTTCGATTCGAGTGATGCATCAGATCGGGCCGAAGAATGCGACCGAACATTTTCAGCGCTTCGGCTTCCCCGCAGAAGCGTTACCGCCGAACTTGACGCTGGCGCTCGGCACGGCGCAGGTCTCGCCGCTGCAAATGGCGCGCGGCTACGCCGTGTTCGCAAACGGTGGTTATCGCGTCGATCCTTATTTCATTCAGCGCATCGAAGCCTCGGATGGGACGGTGGTGCTCGAAACGTCGCCCCGCTTCGCATGCGAGGGTTGCCTCGAGCCGAAGCCCGAACTCACGGCGATCGCCGAAGGCGCGCCGATCGATGCGGCATTGACGCGGATGCCTCAGACCGACGAGGCGCGATGGGGCGGCCTCAATTACTTGGACGAAGACTCGGTCGCGCCGGAAGCCATTTCGCGACAGAACGCTTATGTGCTCACTGACATGATGAACGATGTCGTGCGACGTGGTACGGGCGCGCGCGCGAATGTCTTGAAACGCCGCGACTTGGCCGGCAAGACCGGCACGACGAACGATGGCCGCGATGCGTGGTTCTGCGGCTTCAACGACTCAATCGTCGCGGCATCGTGGGTCGGATTCGATCAGGAACGCCCGCTTGGGCGTGGTGAACAGGGCAGTCGCACAGCCTTGCCGATATGGATCTATTTCATGGCGGAGGCGTTGCAAGGAACGTCCGAACAACGTCGTCCACCGCCGCCTGGGCTCGTCACCATGCGGATCTCTGCAGAGACTGGTTTGGCTGCTCGCCCCGACGATGAAAATGCGATGTTCGAAACATTCATCGAAGGCCACTTGCCCCCAATGCCCGAAGGCATGGCGGGCGATTCGCTCGATGGCGTCGACACGCCACTGCCTTCGAGCGACGAGCCACTGTTCTGAAGCTGCCTTGCGCGCTTTACTTTGACGATTCGAGCCACAACTTTATAGGCCACAACTTCATAGGAGAGTGCCTTCCACACACCTCACCAATGATTCGCTTGGCACTATGATTCATTGGCCCTTATCGATGGGAGGGCGGCATGAGCAAGAAACCGAACCCGCGCGCAGAACATCTGCGGCGCGCCCTGGCGCAAGAAGCTGCGCGCATCATGTCGGAGCAAGGTATCGACGATTACGGCTTGGCGAAGCGCAAAGCCGCTGAACGCTTCGGCGCCACCGATATCGCCGTGCTGCCGAAGAACACCGAAATCGAAGCAGCGCTCGCTGATCACCATCGACTGTTTCAAGCAGACACGCATTCCTCGACGCTCGATGAGTTACGTCGCACCGCGCTGAACGCGATGCGCTTGCTGGCGCGCTTCGAACCGCGGCTCGTCGGCCCGGTACTGAGCGGCACGGCGTCGCCGCACTCGGAGGTGAACCTGCACGTGTTCGCCGATGGCGCCGAATCCGTTGCGTTGCATCTGGTCGACAACCACATCCCGCATCGGATCGTCGAGCGTCGTTTGCGCTACGAACCCGATCGGCTCGTCGCGTATCCAGTCATTCGCTTCGTGGCAGGAACACACGAGATCGATGCAGTGGTGTTCCCGCTCAACGGGATCCGGCAATCTCCGTCGAGTCCTGTCGATGGTCGACCCATGCGGCGCGCGAATGTGCATGAAGTCGAAGCGTTGCTGGAGAGTGCACCGCTCGTGCGGCAAGCGGGTGGGCGGCTTTTCTAATCGCGCGTGCGATCGCCAGATCGAAGCGGCGTGCGTGCCGTTTATAGCGGCAGAAAAACGCAGGCCTCACGCTCGCGATGGACGAACGTGAGGCCTGCGCTGCGTTCGATGCTGGCGTGAGTTAAGAACGCTTCGAGATTTCGACGTAATCGCGGCGGCCCGGGCCGGTGTACAACTGGCGTGGGCGGCTGATCTTCATCGTCGGATCCGCAATCATTTCCTGCCAATGCGCCACCCAGCCGACGGTGCGCGCGATCGCGAACATCACCGTGAACATCGACTGCGGAATGCCAATCGCGCTGTAGATGA
>CAZIXV010000100.1:0-11935 GCA_964543105.1 uncultured Steroidobacteraceae bacterium | reverse complement strand
AGCGCCTCGTCATCGCTGACCGCTTCGTACTTCACGCGACCGATCGTGTGCAGCAGCGCGTGCTCCGGACCGACGCCCGGATAGTCGAGGCCAGCAGATACCGAATGCGTTTCTTGGATCTGGCCGTGCTGATCCTGTAACAGAAGTGAATACGTGCCTTGCAACACGCCAGGCGTGCCATACGCAAGCGATGCAGCGTTTTGTCCGAGACCCCCGCCGGTGCCGCCGGCTTCAAGACCCAGCATTGCGACGTTCGCGTCTTTGACGAACGGATAGAACAAGCCGATCGCGTTCGAGCCGCCGCCAACACACGCCACGACGAGGTCGGGCAATTGACCCGCCACTTTCGTGATTTGCTCGCGCGCTTCGCGTCCGATCACCGACTGCAACTCACGCACGATGTATGGATAAGGATGCGGGCCGATCGCCGAACCCAAGCAGTAATACGTGCCGTTGGGATCGGAGACCCAATCGCGCAGCGCCTCATCGACCGCAGCGCGCAGCGTCTTATCGCCGCTCGTGACGGGTACGACCGTCGCGCCGAGCAACTTCATGCGCCCGACGTTCGGCGCTTGGCGCTCCATATCGACCGCGCCCATGTACACGGTGCACGGCATACCGAGCCGTGCGCATGCAGCGGCGGATGCCACACCGTGCTGGCCTGCGCCAGTTTCGGCGATCACCCGTTTCGCGCCGAGCTTCTTTGCGAGCAACACCTGGCCGATCGAGTTGTTGATCTTGTGCGCGCCGGTGTGCGCGAGGTCTTCGCGCTTCAGCCAGACCTCTGCGTTCCAAAGTTTCGATAGACCGCGAGCGTGCGTCAGCGGTGTGGGTCGACCCACCCACGTGTTGAGCTCGGCATGAAACTCGGCAAGGAACTCCGGATCGTGCAAAAACCGATCGACGCCGACTTGCAAGCGATCGAGCGCTGGCACGAGCGTTTCTGGCACGTAGCGTCCGCCGAACGGGCCGAAGCGACCGCGCGCATCGGGATACGCATCGTTCATGGTGTTGGCGAGAAACGCCTGCACGTCGCTCTGATTTTCAACTTTCATCGCATATCTCCACCGGGCCGCGCTGTGACCAGCGCGGACCTGACTAACCGCTAACCGCTGTCACACCACGAGCACGTCTTGCGCCTCGCGCGCCGCCGATACGAACCGCAGAATCAACGCCGGATCCTTGTGACCCGGACTTGATTCGACGCCGCTGCTCACATCGACGCCGTAAGGGTTCACGATCCGAATGGCTTCCGACACGTTCTCGGGATTCAGACCGCCGGCAAGAATCATTTTCGTGCGCCGCGCGACGCGCGACGCCGCGCTCCAATCGACTGTCTTGCCAGTACCGCTGACGGGACCTTCGTAAACGATGCGTGCCGGCAAGGCCTCCGGCAGCGCACGCCCGGAGCGAATGACGGGATTCACTCGCACGTGCTCCGGAATGCGTAGCGTCGCGAGATCTTCGATGTCGGTTTGAATCACATCGGGCTGTACGAGTTCGCAGACTTCATCGAGCAGCGCCTGTTCGGGATGCTGGAACACCGCGACGCGCACGATCGATGCGGGCACTGCTTGGCTCAATTCCTGTGCAAGCGTGGGCGTGACGCGGCGCTTCGACGGAGCAAACACGAAACCGATGGCGTCGGTTTGCGCACGCACGGCCGCTGCAACCGCGGCTTCACTCGTCAGTCCGCAGATTTTGATCCACAGCCGCGATGCGCTGGCGCCGGACCGATCGAAGGCATCATTCATCGGCTGATTCGCTCGTACCGAGCCGGAGCTTGCGCGTGCGCACTGCCATCGCGCGTTCGCGGCCGGTCGCCAGCATCTCGCCCAACAATTGCTTCGGCTGTGGCGAGTTCATGAGCGTCGTACCAATCAAAGCGACGCGATAGCCAACGTCGACGACGCGATGCACATCCTCGAGCGTGATCACGCCGCTTTCAGCCACACACGGCTTGGCTTCAGGGAGTTGATCGGCAAGATCCTCGAGCCGCGATAAATCGATCGACAAGGTTTCCAGATCACGGCAATTCACCCCGACGAGCACCTGCTCGTCGTGATCCTTACGCAGCGCGAGGATTTCGTTCGCAGCGATCAGGTCATCGGCATCGAACGCTTCGAGCAGCACGAACATTTTCAACATGGCCGCGCAATCGAGCAGCTCCGTGACGTGACTGCGATCGAGCATGCGCACGATCACCAAGACACCGCCGGCACCCGCGGCGCGCGCTTCCATGACTTGGTATGGATCCACGAGAAAGTCCTTGCGCATCGCCGGCACCTCGAGCGGTGCGAGCACTTTGGCCGCCAGCGCCAAATGCTCGAGCGAACCGCCAAAGCGCGAAGGCTCCGTCAACACCGATACCGCACACGCCCCGCCCGTTGCATAGGCTTGCACACGCTCCTCGACACCCTTCGTGTGCGACGACAGATCGCCCGCCGATGGCGAATGCAATTTGCACTCGGCAATTACATCGAATCCTTCCGGACTCAATTTCAAACGTGGCGCAGGTGGGGCATCGGAGGCTCGCGCCCACAGCTGCTGCTCGGATTCTTTGGCACGCGCCACTTCGAGCCTCGCAAGACTCGATTGACACATTTGGGTGAGAAGGCCTGACATGGAGATTAGAAGCGGATAGCGGATAGCGGATAGCGGATGGTCAGAGCGGCTAGCGCCGTCGCTGACAAGAACATATGTGTTTCGATGTTCATCTTGAGCTCCTATTCGCTATCGCCTATCCGCCATCGCCTTCCCGAACTTTTCCAATTTCTCCAACAGCCGCTTGCCCGCGCCCGAGTCGAGCGCATCTTCAGCCTGACGGGCAGCTTCGCGCGGCGTTGCTGCCTTGCCAAGTAGCTCTAATACCAGGGCCGCTTGCAGAACGACGGCATTGCGATGCGCGCTGTGATCGCGACCTTCCAGAACCGCGCGCAAGCATTCCACATTGAATGCCACATCGCCGCCCTTGAGCTCCTCCGGCGTACATGGCGGCAGTCCGAACTCCGCCGCATTACGGGTTGTACGCAAGATTTTTCCGGGGCGCACATCGAACAAATGAAACGGCCCGACCGGCGTCGCCTCATCCCAGCCCGGATCGCCATGGACGACATACGCACGCTCGATTGGCATACCCGACAGCGCTTCGGCCATCAGCTCGGCGACATCGAGGCGATAGGCGCCGATCAAATGAAAGGGCGGCTCTGCAGGATTCAGTAACGGACCCAGGATATTGAACACTGTGCGCACACCGAGCGCATGGCGCACCGGCATGATCGCCTTCATCGCAGGGTGGTAGTGGGGCGCAAACAAGAACGTAAAGCTCGTCGCTTCGAGGCAATGCCCTGCGTGGACTTCATCGAGCGGCAACGGCAAACCCAACGCGCGGATCACATCGGCACTGCCGCTGCGGCTCGACACTGCGTTCGAGCCGTGTTTGGCCACGCGAATGCCCATGGCCGCGACGAGCAAGGCGGCCGCCGTCGACAAATTGAAGCTTCCCGATCCGTCACCGCCGGTGCCGACCATATCGACGAGCGGCGTGCCTGCCGGCAATTGCGGCCGACGCGCGAGTTCACGCATCGAGGTCGCAAAGCCGCGCAATTCATCCGCCACGACACCTTTCGCGCGAAGGGCGGCAAGCACGGCGCCCGCCATCGCCGGCGGTGTCGTTTCATCGGTCAGCGCGCGCAGGGTCGCCGACGCCTCCGCTTCGCTCAAATGCTCGCGCGCCAACAAGCGCTCCAATGCCCCGCGTAAGGTGATCATGTCGTCTCCTCGCGGCGGCCCGAGGTTTGTTTCAAGAAATTCCCCATCAACACGGGTCCTTCGGGCGTCAGCACGCTTTCGGGATGAAATTGCACGCCCTCGACGTTCAATGTCTTGTGGCGCACGCCCATGATTTCGCCTTCGGGAGTGTTTGCGGTCACTTGCAAATCGCGCGGCAGCGTGTCGGATTGTGCGATGAGCGAATGGTAGCGACCGGCCTGAAAGGGCTGCGGCATGTCATGAAGAATCGAACGTGCATCGTGCGTCACCATCGAGGTCTTGCCGTGCATCAGCCGCCCGGCACGCACGACCTCACCGCCGAACGCTTCGACGATCGATTGATGGCCGAGACACACGCCGAGCACGGGGATCTTGCCCGCGAATGCTTCGATCATCGGAATCGATACACCCGCCTCACGCGGCGTGCCAGGGCCCGGCGAGATACATAAATGCGTGGGTTCGAGCGCCTGTGCTTGCTCGAGCGTGATCTGGTCATTGCGATGCACGAGCACTTCGGCGCCGAGCACCATGAATGCCTGCACCAAGTTATAGGTGAACGAATCGTAGTTATCGATCAACAGTAGTCGTGGGGCGCTCATAGGCCCTCCTGTGCCAGCGCCAGCGCGTTGCGCACGATTGCACTCTTCGCGAGCACTTCTTGATACTCGGCCGTGGGTACGCTGTCGGAAACGATGCCCGCACCGGCTTGAAAACTATAGGTATCGCCGCGGAACACCATCGTGCGAATCGTGATCGCTTGATCCATGTCGCCGCTGTTGCCGAAGTAACCGACGGTGCCGCCGTAAAACCCGCGGCGCACCGGTTCGAGTTCATCGATTATTTCCATCGCACGAACCTTGGGTGCGCCCACCAGCGTGCCGGCTGGGAAAGCCGCCGCAAACAGATCGAATGCATCACGGCCTGGGGCGATCTCGCCATTCACGCCGCTGACGATGTGCATGACATGACTGTAGCGCTCGATCTTGCGATAGGGATTGACGTCCACACTGCCCGCTTTCGCGACGCGTCCCAAATCGTTGCGCGCGAGATCCACGAGCATGACGTGTTCGGCGTTTTCTTTTGGATCGGCGAGCAGCTCATGTTCGAGCGCGACGTCGTGCGCGCCGTCGCTCCCGCGCGGCCGGGTACCCGCAATGGGGCGCATCTGTGCGCGGCCATGCGCAAGTTTCACGAGCGCCTCAGGCGAGGAGCCGACGATCGTGTTCTCACCCAACTCGCAGTAGTACATATAAGGAGACGGATTCAGCAGACGCAAGGCGCGATACGCCTCGAACGGTTCGAGCTGGCATTGACCCGCAAAGCGCACCGACAACACGAGCTGATACACGTCACCTGCTGCGATGTATTCCTTCGTGCGATGCACGCGTTCGATGAATTCTGCTTCGCTCAAGCTGCCGATCGGCGAGGAATATTGAATCCGCCTGCCATTCGATGGGATGGCGCCGCGTAACGCTGCGATCACTTCCTTGCGTAACGCCAAGCGCTCGGCTTCCGAACCGGCGTGCAGCAACGCGACACCGCGCGTCAAGTGATCGAACACGAGCATCGAACGCGGCGCGAGGTAATGTGCTTCAGGCGTGGGATCGATGATTTGCGCGCGCGACGGCAGACGTTCGAAGCGTCGTACGAGATCGTATCCGGCAGCGCCGACGAGCCCGCCGAGCAACGGCACCCCAGGGATTTCGGGTTTGGGCCGCGGCGCTTGCGCCAGGGCGGCGCGAAATGCGTCCAACAATTCTTGCTGCGAGGCGGGCGCAGGCTGCGTTTTCCCATCGATCGTCAAGCCCCGCTCGTCGAGCTTTAACTCCAAACAGTCGCCAAAACCGATGAACGAATAGCGGGCCAGGCGCTCGCCGCCTTCGACACTTTCCAAAAGAAAGCGCGGCTTGAACGGCTTGAGCTTCATATACGCCGAAACGGGCGTATCGAGGTCGGCGGCAATGTCGAACGGTGGTTTCATTGTTTAAGACTTGAGGTGATCCGGTGATCCGGTGATTGGGTGATCCAGGCCGGAACGAACAGCCCGTGGCATGGCGCTTGGCGAGCACTGTCGTGGTTCGGAAGTCATTTCTTACCTCGATCGCCGGATCACTCGATCACCGGATCACCATTTTCTTCAGACATAAAAAAACCCATCCCCGTGTTGCCGGAGATGGGTTTTCTGGACTCTTCACTTCGCGTTACTGCGATCCCTTTCGATCGCCGCTGGTGATCACGAGACGATCACCGTCAGGCCAGCGCCCTCTCCTATGAGAGGCGCCACCACCAGCGCAGGGATGCAGAAGCGAGCGATTTCATGGTGGCGGAGTATTGCTGCGGGCCGTGGGGTGCGTCAAGCCGAGGTCGCAAGCCGCAAGGTCGAGAATGTCGTGGGTGGGGCTTGGTGTCCTACCCAAGCCCCAAATCCTGTAGCGCTTAGCTATCCAACAAGCTACGCAGCATCCATGCGGTCTTTTCATGGACTTGCATGCGCTGGGTCAGCAGATCGGCGGTCGGTTCGTCGCTCGCCTTCTCAACTGCAGGAAACACTTCGCGCGCGGTACGCGCGACGGTTTCTTGGCCGAGGACGAGTTGGCGGATCATTTCCTTCGCATCCGGCTCACCATCCTCCTCCTTGATGCTCGTCAAACCTGCATACGCTTTGTACGAGCCTGGCGCTGGATGACCGAGTGCGCGGATGCGCTCAGCGATGAGATCAACGGCTTCCGCAAGTTCGGTGTACTGCTCTTCGAACATCTTGTGCAGCGTATTGAACATCGGACCCGTCACGTTCCAATGATAGTTGTGGGTCTTCAGATACAGCGTGTAGCTGTCTGCGAGCAATTTGGACAAGCCTTTGGCAATCGTCGCGCGCTCGCTTTCTGACATACCGATATTGATTTCCATACTCATGTTCCCCTCAGAAAAATTGTTGATACCCAAAGTTTTTCGTGTCTCACCATAAACCTGATCCATGCGCCGACCAATCCGTATTAGCGATCTCGCCGATAGACGAGCGAGCGCGAAAGTGCGCACCGTAATGGCTTCATACGCGGGATACGGTCCTTAAGTTTCACCGCGATCTCGAGAACGGTGACCCGTTTGTAACGGCCGCTCGACTGATCGGCTACTGCCTGGCTCCTAGCATGCTGATGACGAACTCAGCCTTCAGTAACTTGCTTGGAGCGATCGATGAACAAGAATTACGCGGGTCATCCGCTCACGTTGGCGGCAGCCCTGGCGACACTTTTGACTGCGCCGCAACAGGCTGCGGCCGAACCTGCGCAAAGCGACGATACTTCGGCCGATCGCACGCTCGAGAGCATCACGGTCACCGCACGACGACGCGAAGAACAGATTCAAGACGTGCCGCTGGCGATTTCCGTCGTCAACGCCGAGGCGCTCGAAAACACCGGCACGTTCAACGTGGGCAAGCTCACGCAATTGCAACCGTCGATTCAGTTTTATTCGAGCAATCCCCGTAACTCTGCGACGACGATCCGCGGATTGGGCGCGCCCTTCGGTTTGACGAACGACGGCATCGAGCAAGGCGTCGGCATCTATATCGATCAGGTGTACTACTCGCGCGCGGCGACGGCGACATTCGACTTTCTCGACGTCGATCAGGTCGAAGTGCTGCGCGGCCCGCAAGGCACGCTGTATGGCAAGAACACCACCGCAGGCGCCATCAATGTCACTTCGCGCAAACCAAGCTTCACACCGGAAGCGCGCGCCGAGTTCACCGCCGGCAATTTGAACTTCACACAAGCCAAGGCGACGATTTCCGGACCGCTCGCCGCGAACCTTTCCGGCCGTCTGGGCGCATCGTTCACGAGTCGTGACGGCACGCTCTATAACGTCACCACCGCACGGCGCATCAACGAACAAGACAATCTTGGTTTCAAAGGCCAACTCTTGTGGCAACCGAGCGATGCGCTCGAGATCAGTTTTTCCGCGGACTACACGCATTCCGATCCACTCGGTTTCGGCACCGTGTATGTACGCGAAGGTGCAACACAACGTGCCCTCAATCGGCAGTTCGCTGCGCTCGCGGCGGCATCGAACGACTATCGACCGGCGAGCTACGATCCCTTCGATCGCTTGACTGATATCGATGCTGAGCTCTCGGCCGAACAACGCTTTGGCGGCGGCTCGGTACTCATTGAGTGGGACATCGGCCCCGGCCAATTGACCTCGGTATCGGCGTATCGCAAATGGGATTGGGAGCCCTCGAACGATCGCGATTTCATCGGCCTGCCGATTACCACGAAATCCCAAAACCCATCGAAGCAGCGCCAGTGGACGCAAGAACTGCGTTACGCCGCCTCCGGCGAGAAGATCGACTATGTCGTCGGTCTGTTCGGCTTTTATCAAACCGTAGATACCACCGGCTCCCAAGAACAAGGACCGCTTGCGAGCCGCTGGTTGTTGAGCGGCGCCAACGCGAACGATCCATCGCTGCTCGATGGCCTGCGCTCGGACAACGACATCGGCCTCAAGAACACCAGTGCAGCGGCGTTCGGTCAGCTCACCTGGCATGTCACCGATAAGCTGCGCTTGCAGCCGGGCTTGCGTGTCAACTACGACAAGAAAGACGGCAAGTACATCGCAACCGTGACGAACGCGACGCACACACCGCTTACGGCAACGCAACGCGGCGTGCTGGCGCCGCAGAGCTACGAGCCTGAATTCAGCGATACGAATGTCTCCGGTGATTTCACGGTCGCTTACGCTTTGACGGATGGCGTGCTCGGCTACGCGACGTTCGCACGCTCGTTCAAATCCGGCGGCATCAATTTGTCGGGCCTACCGCTCGATGCCGACGGCGAGCCGATCACGGCGGTCGCTGCGATCGATCCGGAGACCGTCAATCACTTCGAAGCCGGCCTCAAGACACAATGGCCGAACGGCATCACCTTCAACGTCGCGGGCTTCTGGACGCAGATCGAGGACTATCAAGCTACGGTGAACAACAGCCAAGCGAATGTGATTCGCGGTTATCTCGCAAACGTCGACAATATCCGCGTGCGCGGTGTTGAAGTCGATTTTGCCGCGCGGCCGACCGATGCATTGAGCGTGTACTTGAACACCGCGTACACCGATCACGAGTACGTGAATTTTCCCGATGCGCCGTGCCCGCCTGAGCTGTCGGGCGGCGCTGCGGCAAGTGCAGCCAATCCGCCGAGTGCGCCTGGTACACCCGGCGGTTTCAGTGCGGCATCGTGCGATATCTCGGGTCAATGGTTGCCGGGCATCTCGAAGTGGGCCGTGTCGAGCGGCTTTCAGTACGACTTGCCGCTCGTCGCATTGGGCCCTGCGGGAGGCGCATTCATCGGCTTCGATGGCACGTATCGCTCGAAGTTTTCATCGAACCCCTCGCGCTCGATCTACACCGATGTCGATGGCTACGCGGTCGCCAGCGTCCGCGCCGGCATTCGCACGGCAGGCAACATCGAGGTGTACGGCTGGGTGCGCAACGCGTTCGATGAGGAGTACTTCGACTTCCTGACGACCCAGTCGGGTAACACCGGCCTCGTGATCGGTCAGCCGGCCGATCCACGCACTTATGGAGTGACGTTGAAGGCGTCGTTCTAGCGAGCGATTACACCTTTGCACGCTTACACGGTCAGCGCGTGTAGGCGTGTAACGATGAACCGCGTAGCGATCAAGCGCTACTCATCGCCACCGCCCTTCTCCGCCTTCCGCTTTTGCTTGATCCACTCCGATAACTTGCGTAGGTCATCGAGGTTGCGCGGTTTCTCTCGGGTCGGCTCGGGCTTCGAATCGAATTTGTTACCCAGACTGCGCGCGGTGTCGTAAGGATTTGAACCTGCGGCACCCCTCGACCGCGGCGCACTGTCATACGGGTTGAAGCCGCCACCAGGACTTGGCTCGTCTTGCAACGATAGCGGCCCCGGCTGAATCGCCGATTCCGCGATCGACAACTCGCCCAAATCCAGCTTCTTCAGCTTCTGAGTGGTGACGTCGCGGCTGTACACGCCCGTCTCCAGCTGCCATTCCCACACGGAGTTACCGCGCGAATCGAACGATACCCGCCCCGAGCGTTTGCTCTCGGGCGCCGCATCATCGGATGGCTTGTCGTACTTGGGATCTTTCGGATCGTTCGTCATCTCGTTCAAGCGTCTGCAGCGGCTCGGCAAATTGTCCGTCGCGACTCGCAGCAATTGCAAACGTAACTGGCTGCTATGCTGCGCGCGATGACGCATCTCGTACGACCCTTTCCTACGCGGCCAACGTCCGTGACGGCCTGCCACGCATTCAATGCATCGCCCCATGCGCATTAGCAGGCGTTCCTCGCAATCGAACCCCGATCTCGCCCGCGGCTTTCTCGGCGTATTCGCCTACAGCCGACGCGCGCTGGATCTCGTCTGGACCACCAGCCGAGCGCTGAGTTTTGCCTTCGGCCTGCTCACGATGCTGGCCGGCGCGTTGCCCGCCGCGGTGGCCTATGTCGGCGCCTTGATCGTCGATGCGGTCGTCGCCGCCATCGGCGCCAGCGGTGAGGCGCGCGAGGCAGCCACTTCGCACGCGCTCATGCTCGTATTGGCCGAAGGCGCGCTCGTCGCTGCGCTCGCTGGCGCGCAACGCGGCCTTTCGCTGTGCCAATCGCTGCTGCGCGTGCAGCTCGGTCAACGCGTCAACGTGATGATTCTGGAAAAAGCACTCACCCTCGATCTGACGCACTTCGAGAATTCGGACTTTTACGACAAGCTGACGCGAGCGCGACGCGAAGCCTCGAGCCGCCCCTTGTCGCTCGTGATGCGCACCTTCGGCTTGGCGCAAAACGTCGTCTCGCTCGCAAGCTATGCGGTGCTGCTTGCGCAATTCTCCGCGTGGGCGGTCGTCTTGCTGATCGTTGCCGGCCTGCCGGCATTTCTCGCCGAAGCAAAATTCAGCGGCGATAAATTTCGATTGTTCTTGTGGCGCTCGCCCGAAACGCGCATGCAGAACTATCTGGAAACGGTGCTGGCCCGCGAAGATCACGTCAAAGAAGTGAAGCTGTTCGGCCTTGGGCCGCTCTTTCTCGAGCGCTATCGCGGCATCTTTCGCAAGCTCTACAAGGAAGATCGCGATCTGACGATCCGCCGCGATGCCTGGGGTTTCGGACTCGGACTCATCGCTACCGCCACGTTGTACGGCGCCTATGCCTGGATTGCGCTCGCGGCGATCGCAACGCGCATCACGCTTGGTCAGATGACGATGTACTTGATGCTGTTCCGGCAGGGCCAAGCGTCTGTCTCATCGATCCTGTCCGCCATCGGCGGCATGTACGAAGACAATCTGTATCTCTCGACGCTCTACGAATATCTCGAAACGCCGGTCGAATCGCGTTCGGGTGATGTCGTGCGCGGCCCCGAGCCCAACGACGGGATCCGTTTCGAAAATGTGAGCTTCACCTATCCCGATACCGAGCGGCCGACACTCATCGATGTGAGCTTGCACATTCGTCCCGGCGAATCGCTCGCGCTGGTGGGCGAAAACGGCTCCGGCAAAACCACGCTCATCAAGCTGCTCACCCGGCTCTATACGCCGAGCGAAGGACGCATCCTGCTCGATGGTCAGGATCTGCGCGATTGGAATGAAGCGGCGCTACGCGAGCGCATCGGTGTGATCTTCCAAGATTTCACGCGCTATCAATTGCTGCTCGGCGAAAACATCGGCGCGGGCGATGTGCAGTATTTCGAAGACGAGGCGCGTTGGCGCGATGCGGGTGAGAAAGGAATGGCGGCGTCGATCGTCGCCGACTTACCGAAGGGCTATCACACGCCGCTTGGCAAATGGTTCAACGATGGACGCGAGCTGTCGGGCGGACAGTGGCAAAAGATTGCGCTCTCGCGCGCCTTCATGCGTTCGCGCGCCGATATTCTCGTACTCGATGAACCCACAGCCGCGATGGATGCGGGCGCCGAAGCCACGATCTTCGAACACTTCCGCGCACTGACGAAAGGCAAGATCGCCATCCTGATCTCGCACCGCTTCTCGACCGTGCGCATGGCGGATCAAATCATCGTGCTGCAAGACGGCCGCATCGCCGAACGCGGTTCGCACGAGGAGTTGATGCAGCTCGGCGGTCATTACGCGCATTTGTTTTCGTTACAGGCGAAGGGATATCGGTGAGAGAGGGCAATGGGTAGAAGGGCTC
>CAZIXV010000099.1:0-12098 GCA_964543105.1 uncultured Steroidobacteraceae bacterium | reverse complement strand
GCATGAAGATGGCGTAATCGGTGACGCCTGCAACCAGCTGCTGGAACTGTCGCTCGCTGCGGCTAAGTGCAGCGGAACTGCTGGCAGCTTGATGCTCGATGATCCGCGTCTCGGTGCGCAGCTTATGCTCGCGTGCCCGCTGCGATGAGACATCGCGAAAGAGCCACACACGGCCCGCGGCTCGTTCATCGACGCGTCGTGCACACGAGCTGAACTCAACGTAGCGCGCAGACTTGAGCTTGAACTCTGCCGCAGCGCCGGGTGCATTCAAATCGTCGTCGGTGAGCGCGACGTACTTCTTTAATTCCTGGGGTGTTTCGAACTGCGCCGCGATGTAGTCGAGTAGCTCTTCGAGCGAGGCGGAAGCAACGAACTCGGCGTCCAGATTCCACAACTCGCAGAACTGGTTGTTCGTGTGTGTGACGTTCCCCCGCTCATCGACGGCGAGAAGCGCCGCATCCAATGCATCGAGCGTGGCCTTCGTGGCGGCTCGTTCGCTGGCAAGCATCTGCTCGGCGCTCGCCAATTCTTGTTGCATGGATTTAACAGTCACTGTCGACCCGGGACGAAAGGTGAGTCATGCGCAGCAGCATACCCGCAGGTTTATGGTTTTTCGTGCTTTGCCTCGGGTTTGAGGGAGCGTCCTTGAGGCACGATCACGAGGGATCGACCGGGGCATTTACACGAGCCGTTGAACGCCTCGGAATACATAATGTTCCAATGGGCCGCGATGCATTTTTGTTCGCGGCAGGACTGTGCGAGCGAGGAGCGCGAATGAGCATGAAAGCATGGGTCGGCGTGTTGATAGCGTGTTCGGTATGGCCCGTGTGCGCGCAAGAACGCGCGCTGCATTGGGATCGCCTGAGCGTTTCTGCTCATCTGGACGATCAAGGCGTGCTGCATATCGCGGAAACGCACACCATGGTGTTCGATGGCGCATGGAACGGTGGCGAGCGAGCCTTGCGTTTGGCGCCGGGCCAGCAGCTGCACTTCGTTGGCTTAAGTGAAATCGACGCAAGCCAAGAACCCACCGCGTGGTCGGCGGGCGACCTGGATCGAGTGGGAGAATATCGCCTCGATGGCACGACGCTGCGATGGCGTGCTCGCATGGCAAACGATCCGCCATTCGACCATGCCGCGAAGACGTACGAGATCCGCTACGCGCTGAGTGGGGTATTGACCGAACACGATGGCGGCTACCTGCTCTCGCATGATTTCGCGTTCCCTGATCGTGATGGCGAGATTCGTTCCTTTGATGCGTCGCTCACGCTGAGCCCACAGTGGCAGAGCGCGAATGATGCGTCGCTCACGCTGAGCCCACAGTGGCAGAGCGCGAATGAGCCCCTGCAGTGGTACGCAGAAAATCTGCAACCGGGCGAGAGTGTCATCGTCGTTCTCGGCTTGGACTACACGGGAGCGCAGCCGCCGGCCGCACTGGGTGTGATGCCGGCATCGGCCATGAGCGCTGCTGCAATGCCGCTGCGGTATGCGCTATTCGCTCTTTTAATCGTATTCGTGTTGCTGCATGTCGCCGCCTTCGTCTGGCGTGAACGTGCACGCGGCCGCTTCCGCGCGACGGTGCCGCTCGATCAAGTCGATGAAGCGTGGCTGGATGCAAATGTCTTCACACATCGACCCGAAGTCATCGGCGCCGTGTGGGATCTGCAGACTTCCGCGCCCGAGGTCGCAGCGTTGCTCGCGCGGCTCGCGCAAGCCGGCTTGTTGAAATCGGAGGTGCGCACGCACGGCTCGGGTCTTCTCGAGCGACAGACGCTGCATATGGAGTTGGCGTGCGAGCGAGATCGATTCGCTGGCTACGAACGCGCGCTCATCGACGGTTTGTTCATCGGTGGCACGACGATCGACTCGGAGCGCCTGCGTAAACACTACGCAAAGCGCGGCTTCTCGCCGGCCAAGTTGATCCGCAAAGGCATCGAACAACAGTGGCCCGACGCGTTCGCGCAAGTCGTCGGGATCCCGAAGTGGGTCCATGCATTGACCGCCGGATTGCTCGTCAGTGCCATCGCGGCGTGCATCGTGAGCGCGATTCGCGCACTGCACGTTGCCCACGTGCTCATGATTGCCGGTTTCATGATGATGTTCGTTTTTACCTTCGGACTCGTCATGGGCTTCATATCGCGCGACGGCGTCGAGCACCTGCGCGGCAAAATCGCCGGCGCATGGCTGTTCGTCGCACTGCTGTGCGCGGTTGCAGGCTTCGTGCTCATCAGCAAGGTCGTTCCGGTCGAGCCTTGGGGTGCTGCCGGCATCACGATGCTCGCGATGGGATTCGTGAATGCGATTTTCAGCGCGATGTGGCTGCGGCAGGCGCCTGAAACGATTGCCATACGACAACGGCTTGGTGTGGCGCGTCGCTATTTCCAGCGCGAGCTGCAAGCACAGCAGCCACGCTTGCAGGACGCATGGTTTCCTTATCTGCTCGCCTTCGGACTCGGCTCGCAAATCGATAAATGGTTCGCGGCGTTTGGCGGGACAGGCGGCGTGCAGAGCAGCGCGACGCTGGGAATGTCTCAGGGCAGCAGCCGTGGCGGCGGTGTGAGTGGCGGTACGTCGTCGACCTGGACGGGCGGCGGCGGTGCATTTGGCGGGGCAGGCGCAAGCGGCGCGTGGGCCTCGGCCGTCAGTGGCATTGCTGCAGGCGTCGCGTCACCCTCATCCGGTGGCAGCAGTGGTAGCCGTAGCGGCGGCAGCAGCAGGTCTGGCGGTGGTGGTGGCGGCGGGTGGTGAGCGCGCTACCACGCTAGTTCGAGGATCTCCATGACATCGTGTTCCGTGCGAACCGGGCGCGGATTCGTCTTCACCGGCCCGTGGCCGACTGACCGCTTAGCGATGACGGGTAAATCGGCTCGCTTGATATCGACGTCACGCAAGCAGGTCGGCTGATCGAGAGAGCGCACGAGATCTTTGACGAGCGCGCTCGCAGTGCGATCGGCTGCGCCCATCGCGACAGACAATGCACGTTGGCGCTCCGCATTGACGGTTGCATTCCATTCCAGGACGGCCGGAAGCATGACGCACGAGGTATGCCCGTGGGCGACATGAAAGGTCGCGCCGAGCACATAACCGATGCCATGGCTCGCGCCGTTCGGTACACCAGCCGCATAAGGTGCGATCGCTTGCCACATGCCGAACTGTGCATTCATGCGCGCTTCGAGATCCTGCGGTGATGCCTTGATGGCCGGCAGCGACTTGGACAGCCATTCGAGTCCGGCAAGCGAAGCGCGTTCGGTGATCGGATTCGCCTGCACAGAGCAATAAGTTTCGATCGCGTGATCAACGGAGCGGATGCCCGTACAGAACAACAGCCATGGTGGCGTATCGAGCGTCGCTGCCGGATCGAGGACTGCCGAGCGCGGGACGAGCAGGCGATGACGCATGGAGTGCTTGACGTTGAGCGCCGTATCCGTGAGCGCGGCCGATGAGGTGAATTCCGAAGCGGACAGCGTCGTGGAGACGGCAATCATTCGGATCGCATTCGCAGGTGGCGTGAGTTCGCGCGCAATGTTCGCCGGAGCGCCGACACAATAGGACTCGAGCGCGTCGGGTGTGTCGAGGCGCAACCAGATGCACAGCTGAGCAACCTTCGTGGCGTCGATGACCGAACCGCCGCCGACCGCAACGAGAATATCCGCTTGTGCCTCACGTGCCGCACGCGCGACTGCGATGACATCCTCGCGCGGCGTGTGGGCGCGCACCTGCGCGAAAGTCCCCACATGTCGAGCGCCGAGCGCGCGTTCGATGCGTCGTAACGGACCGTCGGCCAACTTATCCAGCGATTGGGTGGAGATGACGAATACGCGTTGGTGGTTGTAACGAGCGACTTCGTCGAGCACCGCTTCGTGCGCGGACTGGCCGAAGAGCACGCGTTCTTGCGCTTGTACGATGAAATGACCCGGCTGCAATGTGTCACCGCTTCAAGATGCCAATGAAAGCGCGAGCGTAGTCGCGTTGATGCGCGCCGGCTAGCGCGTTCGTTTTTTGATGAGACAGCGCAGCGACTACTGCGGTATGACGAGCCTGACGCTCGTCGTGACCTCGCGCTCGAATGTGCACAGCGTGGCCGGCGCGGTACCGTCGAGTACACGCACTTCGTGCGGCGCGCCGCCCGCGTTCGTCACATTCGTTTCGTAGTAGATCTTCTCATCGAATTTGAACCAGCGATTCTCGATCCTGCCGCAATCCTGGCCGCGATAACCGTCTGCCGAGATTCCTTGCAGCTCGCGCAGCGGCAGGCTCTTTGAGCCACGCAACACCGAGCGCCGATCGTTGGTAAGGAGTTCGAAATAATTGAATGTGCATCCCGGCGTGCCGCCGGCGTCGTACTTCAATTCGACGATGACCTCATCCAGCCGATCGTTATCGACATCCACCGTGGCGACACTCACAGGTTGCGTGCGCTCGCGCGTAAGTTCGAGCGGTGTATCAGTAGCAGGAGTCCACTCGATCGGTTCGATTCCCGTGTTGCTTTCGATCGCAGCGCAGACGTCATGGCCGCCGGCGGCGACTGCGCTACCTGCGTTCGTTTCGAACTCACACAGGCGCAGCTCGCGATTGGTCGGCGTCACATACGCCATGTGCACGGGTTCGGTGAGTGCGGCGTCGCGCGAGTAATAGATGAAGGTGTGATCCTCGAAGCGAAATGGCGCGCGGCCGAGCAACGGCGCAGATGACCAACTCAAGCCGTGTGGGCGAATCAGCACCGGGCGTTGTTGCGCATCCACATACGAGACGCACGGAATATTGGCCGTGCCGCCGGCGCAGCCCGTGACGCGCTCGGCGATGCCATCGTTATTGATGTCTTCACTGCCGCGTGTCTGCGCCAACAGTTCGTTGCGGGTTTCCGCTATCGCCAAACGAGAGCAGATGGGGCTCACCCATGCCTCGGGGAAGCGGCCAGTGAACGTGGTCAACGACCGGATACGGCTTTCGAGGCGTTCTGTAAGACATGCCGGCTCTCGACACGCATTGCGCTCGCGAGCCCAGCGACGTTGCTCGCGGCGAAGCCCGGCTTGATCCGACGTGTGCGAGAGCGCAATTGCGAAGAGGTCGGCCGCTTGCTTGTCGAGCGCGGACAGCTGCGCGTCGGCGCAGATCTGTTTCTCGATGCGCCCGCGCGCTTTCGCGCAGTCGAAGCTGGGGCTTTCGATGTCGCCCGCCAACTCTTGAGCAGACGCATGGCTCCAAAGGCAGATCAGAATCGAAAGCAGTGTGACTTTGACGTTCAAGTGACCCTTCCGCCGGCGGTGTGCCGACAAGCATCTTTCATCACTACCGCGACATGCAATCTGACGGTATTGTTCGGCGACTATTCTGGAGATTCCACCATGACCACCACGCGCCGAGAATTCCTCCACACGAGCTCTTTCGGTATCGCAGCAGCTTCGATGCTAGGCGCGATTCCGCTGAGTGCGCTGGCCCAGTCCGCCGGGAACTCAGCCATGTTGAAGCGTCAAATTCCTGCGAGCGGCGAGCGCATTCCCGTCATTGGCATGGGAACTTCCGGAAGCTTCGAGGTGCGCCCGGGCAGCGCCGAGCATGCCGCACTGAAAGACGTGCTGAAGCGCTTCTTCGAAGGCGGCGGCACGGTGATCGATACAGCGCCGACTTACAGTAACGCAGAACAGATTCTTGGGCCGCTGCTGGAGGAGGGCGGTTGGCGCAAGCATGCATTCCTTGCAACGAAGCTCTCGCGTGTGAAAGGTCGTGAGGAGGGGATGGCCCAGTTCAAGAAGTCGCTTGCGGATTTGCGCACGGACAAGGTCGAGTTGTTACAGGTCCACAATCTTGGCGATTGGGAAACGCAGATCGAAGTTGCGCGCGAACTCAAAAAAGAAGGCAAGACGAAGTACGTCGGCATCACTCACTTCACCGAAGCCGCCCAAGATGCGCTCGCCGACGTCGTCCAGAAGACCAAGCCCGATTTCCTGCAAATCAATTATTCGGTGACTTCGCGCGGCGCGGAGAAGCGTGTGCTGCCGATGGCCAAGGATCTCGGCATTGCCGTGCTGACGAATCGAAATTTCAATGATGGCGCGCTCTTCAGCCGCGTGCGTGACATGAAGTTGCCCGAGTGGGCGGCGGATGTGGGCGTCACCTCCTGGGCGCAGATGTTCCTGAAGTTCGCGTTGAGTCACGAAGCCGTGACTGCGGTCATTCCGGCGACCGGCAAGCCCGATCGCCAGTCGGACAATTTGAAGGGCGGCACAGGAACGCTACTGAATGCGAAGCAGAAAGCGGAACTGGTGCAGCTGCTGACATGAACCGGCTCCGCCGTGTGCGCGCCGCAGCTGGCCAGGTTGCGTGCGCGCTCGCGCTCATCGCTCTGTCATCCGTAGGCTTGATGCTGCCTGGATCCGCGCGTGCGGATGACTTGCCGAAAGATTGGCGCACGCCACAGCTGCCGGTGCAATTGCTCGGCAATACCTACTATGTCGGCACGCGCGGGCTTGCCTCGATTCTCATTACTTCGGACGAAGGCCATGTGCTCATCGATGGCGGGCTCATGGAATCGGCGCCGTTGATCGCGGCGAGTATCAAGCAACTCGGTTTCAAGCTGACGGATGTGCGTACGATCCTGCATTCGCATGCTCACTTCGACCACGTGGGCGGACTTGCGGAGTTGCAGCGGATGACGGGCGCGCAGGTCGTATCGAGCAAAGCGGGCGCGCAGGCGCTGCGGCAGGGGCGCGGCGGACCGGACGACCCGCAGTTCGAACTTCGCGATGCCTTTCCCGCGATCGAGCATGTGGACGTCATCGCCCACGGCGAAACATTACAGGTGGGACATATCGCCATCACGGGTTACTACACACCTGGCCACAGTCCCGGCGGCATCTCGTGGAGCTGGTATACGTGCGAAAAAACTCGGTGTGCGAACTTCGTGTATGCCGATAGTCTCAGCGCTATTTCCGACGAAGGTTTTCGCTACACCGATGGCGAGCGGTATCCCAGCGCCATGCCCGATTTTCAGTGGTCGTTCTACATCGTGCGCCATTTGTTCTGCGACATTCTGCTCACGCCGCATCCGAATGCGTCCAATTTATGGGGCCGTCTCGCGGCGCGCGAGGCGGGAAGTGAAGATGCATTGTTCGATACGCAAGCGTGCCGCGAGTATTCGCTGCAAGCTCAGCGCGGCTTCGAAGAGCGGCTCGTCCGTGAGCGCCAAGCGTTCGATACGCCATGATCGAGTTTGCTCTGGCGTGAATCCCTATAGTTCGGTGACCCTCATGTTGATACCGTGCGCGCGGATGGATTTTTCCGGTGCGTTTATGCGAATCATGGCCTTCTTCGCGTGTGCGTTGCTGTTCATCGGCTGCGCTCGCGAGGAGCCCGTCAGCGAGCCTGTGAACGCGGCAGCCGAGGTGCGTCCACCTGCGCCGGAGCCCGCAACGATCGAACCTTTGCCGGCGCGGTATTCAGGTGTGCTGCCGTGTGCCGATTGCCCCGGTATTCGCTATGACATCGATTTGCGTCCGCGCAATGTTTATTTCCTGCGGATGACATATCTCGAGGCGACGCCGGAGCGTAGCTACGACGATATCGGTGTGTGGTCCATTGCCTCCGATTTGCGGACGCTGGCGCTGCGCAGTGCGCGTCAGCCGCCGATGTTGTTCGCGATCGTCGGCGGGACGAAGCTGCGACGCCTGAACGACGAAGGTCAGCCGATCGAAAGCGAACTCAATTACACCTTGCAGCGAACGCCTGACCACGAAGCGCTGGTGCCACGCGTTCCCTTGCGAGGCATGTACTCGATGCAGGAGGCGCAACCTGTCATCCAAGAATGTACGACCGGACTCGAATTGCATTTGCGCGGCGAAGAGGCAAAGGCGCTCGCCCAGCAATATGAGGCTTCGCACAAGGGCGCGACGCGCCCGCTGTTGCTTGCGGTCGAAGGGCGCGTGGAGGTGCCGGCGTCCGAGCAAACCAGGGGCAGGCTCGAGGAGATTTCCGCGGCGAAGTTCTGGCCGGGCGAAGCGTGCGGCGCACGCGGCGTGACGCACGACCTGGAAGGCACGCGCTGGGTGTTGGTGCGCATGGGCGAGACGCCTTTCGTCTTGGAGGAAGGCCACACCGAGCCGTACATCGTCCTGCAATCAGGCACGAAACAAGTGGCGGGTCATGGCGGCTGCAATCGTTTGGCGGGCGCGTATCGCATCGAGGGCAACGTGCTCGAGTTCGGAGCGTTGACGACGACGCGCATGGCTTGTCCCGCGCTTGAAAGCGAGCACGCGTTCCTCAATGCGCTCGAAGACGTTGCACGTTGGCGGTTGCTGGACAATCAGCTCGAATTGCTCGATAAGAACAACGTTGCGTTGTTGCAGCTCGAGTCGCGGAATCTCTAGCTCAGATAGGCGATAGGCGATAGGCGATAGCGGATAGTGGTGCTGGAGCGCGTCTGCTCTGACCGTCAACTGCCAACGGTCAACGGTCAACTGGTATGGAACACTGCCGATGACGATCCGTTTCGCGTTTTTTATGAGATCTGTTGAATGAGGAATGCCGATGGCTAAAGCGAAGTCGAAAAAGGCAAAGAAGACCGCGGTGAAGGCTACGCAGGCCGCGCCTGCGAAGTCCAAGGCGAAGGCCACTGCCAAAGCCGCCACGAAAGCCAAGTCGACCGCGGTGGCAAAGGCGAAGACGAAAACCCCCGCAAAGTCCCAGACGAGCGCAAAGTCGAAGACGACCACTGCGGCAAACGCCAAGACGCAAGCGGTGACGAAAGGGAAGAGCAAGACGTCAGCGCAAACGCCGTTGCGGCCTGAGCCGAGCAAAGCCGTCACAAAGTCTGCGAAGACGACGAGCCGTGCGACGGAAGCCAAGAAGACGCCTGCAACGAAAGCGGAAAAGCCTTCGGCCAAGCGCCGGAAGTGGCCCTCGGCCAACGTAGTCGCCGAATCCAACTGGACCGATGCAATCAAAGCGGCGCTCGAGCGCCGCTATCAGCAGCCGGACTATCCCGGCGTCGGGTCCAATAGCTGGAAGGATCGACCGAAGAAATAGGGCGGCGGGCGTGGGCTCGGGGCGTGGGTAAGAAGAACCCGCAAGCAAACTCAGCCCACGCTCAAATTCCGAATCCGGAATCCCAATCCCTCAACTCCAGCCCAGCTCCGGCTTTCTCCGCGAATCCCTCAGTAATTCGCATCCCTTGAAGCGCTTTCCTGGCCGATAGTACGCACCGACTAGCGGCGGGCGGCAATGAGCGCCCGATACTTTTAAGGGATCGCATCGCGCATGGATCGCAATCGGTGCCGACGGATATCGGCTGTTATTGCAAGGAAGCGAATGCGGGGCGCCTCGATCGTCGAGGCGGTCATCGCATTGCCTGTGTTGTTGGTCATCGTGCTCGGCGCGATTCAATTCGCATTGGTGTACGAAGCCAAGGCGACGCTGAATCACGCGAGCCTGCAGGCGGCACGATTCGGGGCCGTGCGTCACGCGGATCCTGCCGCACTGCGACGCGGTCTGGCGCGCGGCTTGGCGCCGCTACATGCCCCTGAATCATCGCTGGATGGACTAGCGCGCACGGTCGCTCGCATCGAAGCGGATCTGCCAAACGATGCGCGCATTCGCATTCTCAATCCCACGCGCGAAGCGTTCGATGACTTTGGTGTCGATATCGACGGCGAACGCGAGATTCCGAACGATCGTCTGCACACGCTGAGCACTGCCGTTGGATCGCGAAGCGGCATCAATATCCAAGACGCCAATTTGCTCAAAGTGCAGATCACCTACGGTTATGAATTGCAGGTGCCGCTCGTCAACTGGTTCATCACGCGCGTGCTACTGGGCGTCGGTCGCAATGCCGATGCGTTTGAACAGCAGCTCTTGCGACGCACGCGTCTGCCGATCATGGCGACCGCGACTGTGCGCATGCAGAGTCCTGCTCGGCTGAGCGACGCAGTCGTATCGACACAAGACTTTCCAGCGCTCGCGCGAATTCCCGCGGATGCCGCGCCGCCGGCGCCGAACGAGGAGGAAGCAGAGGGCGAAGATTCAGATGATGCAGATGAAGGATCGGGCGCGCCGTATGAAGAGGACGCAGACGAAGGCTCATCCTTGGCGGATGGATTCTTCGGCTTCGGAAGCGGTGGATCGGGTCAGGGCGGTGGCGATACCGACGGCGACGGCGGGCTCGGTCTAGGCGGCGGCGTCAACGGCGGCGATCCAAGCCAGTGTGCCGCCGACACTTCACCCAACCCTTTCCCGTGGGATGAGGGTCCGCCGGGCGAGTCGAGTCCGCTCCCCACGCCGCTACCGTCGCCCTGGTTCGAAACGAGTACGAGCAGCGAAGCGTCGCTCGGTTCGATTTCCCTCGCCTCGCTTTCGGTGGGCAACCCGATTCACGTCGCGACGGGCAACAAGTTTCAAACCGAGAGCGATATACCCATGCTTCCGGGCGAACTCGCCATTGGGTTCAAGCGGCACTACAACAGCGCGGCCGTCAACGATGCGAGTGTGCTCGGGGCAGGTTGGCGTCACAGCTATCAAACGCGGCTGCGTAAACGCTCCGATCGAATCGAGATCGTGCAGGCGGACGGGCGGCTGCTGGTTTTCGCGCCGCCACATGATCGCGCAGCGCCGCAGCGCTTCGATGCCCAGCGCGCGAGCGATGGAACGGTGTTCGTCGAAGCAGAGGCTTATCGATGGCGTTGGCCGTCGGGCCGAGAACTCACGTTCGATGCAGACGGCCGCCTGCTCACGATTCGCGAATTCGATCGTACTGCTTCGCTGCGTTACAACGACGCCGGCGAATTGATGTCGGTCACTGATCCGCAGAAGCGTTCGCTCAGATTCGAGTACTACCCAAATGGACGGCTCGCCAAGGTACGCGGTCCCGGTGGCATCGCCGTGGCTTTTCGCTATGACAGTCGCGGCAATCTCGTTGAAGCCGCCGACGTGGACGCCAATGCGCGCCGCTATTCGTACGAAGACGCGCGCCACCCGCATCATTTGACGCAGATTTCGGCAGGCAATCTTCAACCGCGCACGTATGGACAGCGTGTGATGTTCGAGCGCGTCGCCAGCTGGACCTACGACGAGCAAGGTCGTGCAGTGTCGTCATCACATCCAGCGGACGCCGGCAAGGTCACGCTCGAATACGGTGACGGTTTCACTAACGTCACCGATGCATTCGATCGCAAGACGCGCTACGTATTCGCACGCCGTGATGGTGTCGCGCTGGTGACTGAAGTGCGCGGGCCGGGTTGTGAATGCGGGCTCGGCGATGCTCGCTACGAATACGATGAGCGCTTTCAGCCGCTTTCGCTTTCGCCCAACGCAGGTCCTGCGCTTCGCTATCGCTACGATGCACGGGGGCGCGTTGCCGCAGTCGAGCGTAATGGCGAATGGATTGCACGGTACGCGTATGTCGATTCGACGAATCGGGTGTCGCGTATCGAGCGGCCGAGCATCAAGCCGAATGCGATCGCCACGGTTGCGTTGTCGTACGCGGATAACGGGCGCCTCTTACGCATTCATGAGCGCGGCTTCACTCCGGATGGAGATGGTTACGCAGCCGTTGCACGCGAAGTGAGCTTCACTTACGACGAGCGCGGCCGGGTGCATCGAATCGACGGTCCCCGCACGGATGTCGATGATGTCACCCAAATCGAATACGACCATGTCGATCGGATCCTGGCGCTGAAGGCGCCGAGTGGCGAAACGAAGATGCTCGCGTACGACGCCGCTGGCAGGCCGACGCATATCGCGCCCGGCTCTGGCCCTCAGGTGAAGCTGTCGTACAACATTCGCGGCCAGGTGACATCGAGCACGCAATTGCGATCCACTGGCCCGCTTACGACCTCATATTCCTACGACCATGCGGGAAGGCTCAAAGAGCGGATCGACGCGTTTGGTGTCCGCACGCGTTACGCCTTCGACACCGCCGGACGGTTGAATCGCATGAACCGCAGCGGCTCCGAGGTGACCGTCGGTGCAAGCTACGCACCCGACGATCGTATCGAGCGCATCGCCGCGCGCGATCGACATGGGCGGATACTTCGCGCCTTGTATTACGCCTATGACACCCAGCGACGCTTGATCGAGGTCCGCGACGGTGAAGGTGCGCCGCTGCAGCA
>CAZIXV010000098.1:0-12103 GCA_964543105.1 uncultured Steroidobacteraceae bacterium | reverse complement strand
TTCGCCGCCCGAGCTGGCACCGCTGCACAAGCTCGGCACGGATCAATGGGCCAAAGCGAAGCGCAAGGCCGCACAGAAGATTCGCGATACCGCAGCAGAGTTGCTGGATCTGTATTCGCGCCGCGCCGCGCGCGAGGGTGAGGAGCTGAAGGCGGACGAAGATGAACTGCGCGCTTTCGAAGCCGAGTTCAAATTCGAAGAAACTCCGGATCAAGCAGAAGCTATTTGCCAGGTCATAGAAGATCTAGGCAGCGGGAAACCCATGGATCGCGTCGTGTGCGGCGATGTGGGCTTTGGCAAAACCGAAGTGGCGCTACGAGCCGCGTTCGTCGCCGTGCAAGCGGGCAAGCAAGTTGTCGTGCTCGTGCCCACCACGCTGCTGGCGCAACAACACTTCCAAACCTTTTCCGATCGCTTCGCCGATTGGCCGGTGCGTGTTGAATCGATGTCTCGCTTTCGTACCACACGCGAGATGAATCAGGTGTTGGAAGGTCTGGAGAAAGGCACGGTCGACATCGTCGTCGGCACGCATCGCTTGCTCCAAAGCAACGTAAAGTTTTCGCACCTGGGATTGCTCATCATCGACGAAGAGCATCGCTTCGGTGTCAAAGACAAGGAGCGTTTGAAGCAGCTGCGCGCCGAAGTCGACGTCCTGACGCTGACGGCAACGCCGATCCCGCGCACGCTGAACATGGCATTGGGCGGATTGCGTGAGCTCTCGCTGATCACGACGCCGCCGGCGTCGCGTCTGTCGATCAAGACGTTCGTTTCGCAGTGGGACGCCGGCACGATTCGCGAGGCGTGTCTGCGCGAGATCCGCCGTGGCGGACAGATATATTTCGTGCACAACGCCGTCGAGACGATCGAGAAGACGGCGCGCGCACTTGCGGAAATCGTGCCTGAAGCGCGTATTGCCATCGGTCACGGTCAGATGCGCGAGCGCGAACTCGAACAGATCATGCTCGACTTCTATCACCAGCGCTGCAACGTGCTCGTGTGTACGACGATCGTCGAAAGCGGCATCGACGTGCCTTCCGCAAATACCATCATCATCGATCGCGCCGACAAGCTTGGGCTTGCGCAGCTGCATCAGCTGCGCGGCCGCGTCGGCCGCTCGCATCATCAAGCGTATGCGTACTTGCTCACCCCGCCGCGCAATCTGATGACCGCCGATGCCGTGAAGCGTCTGGAAGCGATTGAATCGCTCGAAGATCTGGGTGCGGGCTTCACGCTCGCGACCCACGACCTCGAAATCCGCGGCGCAGGCGAGCTGCTTGGCGAAGGACAAAGCGGCCAGATGCAGGAAATCGGCTATGCGCTGTATATGGAAATGCTCGATCGCGCCGTGAAGGCATTGAAGTCAGGCAAGGTGCCGAACCTGGATCAACCGATGCACCAAGGCCCCGAGGTCAATCTCCACGTGGCCTCACTACTGCCGGATGAATATCTGCCCGACGTGCACTTGCGGCTCGTCATGTACAAGCGCATCGCGGCGGCGGAAAACGACGAAGAGCTGCGCGAGTTGCAGGTCGAGATGATCGATCGTTTCGGCCTATTGCCGCCACCGGCGAAGAATCTGTTTCGCATCGCTGAATTCAAACGCATTGCGCGCGAATGGGGACTGCGCAAGATCGACGTGGGTCCGGGCGGCGGTTCGATCACCTTCGAACCGGACTCTCGGGTCGATCCCGGTGCTTTGATTCGTTACGTGCAACAGAACTCGGGCACGCATCGCCTCGAAGGCGGTGTGAAGCTGCGCTTTACGCTCGATCTCGAGCAAGACGAAACGCGCTTCGCAGCCGTTCAGGCCACGTTGGACGGATTGACGAAGCCTGCGCCGCCACCGGCCGCGCAGTCACCGAAACCGAAGCGTCGAAATTGAGCTGTTAAACTGCCGCCCATGCACGCTTACGCCACCAGACTCGCCAAACTCTTTGGAGTATTCGCCGTCGCCTTCATCGGCTCGGCCGGCGCGCAGCAATCGCTGCAATCCTATGACGTCGAGTTGATCATCTTTAGGACGCTGACCTCACAAGCGACGCCGGAAGCATGGCCGCTCGATCCCGGGGCTACGCAACCGCAGGGCGCGGCGGACGAAGAGGCACCCGATGCCGAAACCACGATCTCTCCCGCCCCGAGCGCACCCACCATGACGTTTCCGGCACTACCGCCGGCAAAGTTCAAACTCACCGCGCTGACCGATACGTTACGCCGCAGCCGCGACTATCGTCCGCTGGCGCATTTCGGTTGGACGCAGCCCGGTTTTCTGCGGGGCGATGCTCGGTACATGTCGCTTGAAGGATTGATACCGGCGGATACAGGTATCTCCGGCCGAATCGCGCTCTCGCGTGGCCGCTTTCTGCATCTCACGCTCGATCTGGTCTATCACTCACCCGAGGGTCAGCGCATGACCCTGCGACAGACACGTCGCATGCGCAGTAACGAGCGCCATTACATCGATCATCCGGCCATGGGCGTGATCGCGGTGATTACGCCATCAACTGAGTAATCCGGCGCGTCGCAGCGACGCCCTACTCCCACTCCCGGCTGACGACTCGGTTTCGCCCTAGATCCTTGGCGTCTTGCAACGCTTTGAGCGCCGCTTCATAGAGGCGCTCGGGCGCCATATCGTGAGGAGGCACTACGGAGACGACGCCGACGCTCGCGGTGACATAGCGCGACACGGCGGAGCGCGGGTGGTGAATGGCGAGGTCGCGCACGCGACCCAGCACGGCTTCGGCAAGTTTTGCCGCCTGCGCAAGATCGAGCCCTGTCGTGAGCGTGGCGATCTGATCTTCATCGTAACGGCCGCACAGGTCGCTCGCGCGCCTGAAACAACCCCCGATGACGCGCGCAATGCGTCGAAATGACTGATCCGCGCCTTGGCGTCCGAAAACGTCCCGATACGCGCGATAACAATCCAAATCGAAAACGAGAAAACTGAGTCGGCGCGATTCACGTTGCGCGAGCGCCCAATCGCGCTTTACGAGGTCTTCGAAGTACTGACGGCGCAGCAACCCGGTGAGTTTGTCATCGCGCAGGTAGGCGAGCATCGTCTGGGTGGTCATGGCCGGATCGCGGCCCTCGGTGCGCGCATCGCTGCGCAACACACCGCCTTCGCGGTGGAAACTGGCGAAGTGCGTGAGCTCGCCTGTCGCAGAGCGCATCGGCACCAATTTCACGTCGTTCCAGAAGAGCGTGCCATCCGGGCGGTAATTGCGAATCAAGGCCTGACACGCATTGCCATCCGCCAACGCCTGGCGAATCTTCGCCACCCCATCCTGGTCTTTGTCGTCGGCCTGTAGGAGCCGTAAATCCTGGCCGCGGAGTTGCTCGGCCCGATATCCGGTCAGCGCCTCCATGGCTGGGTTGACGAACACGACCTGCCAGCCGTTCTCGCCGGGTTCACACAAAGCGACGCCTTCTGGAGAAGCTTCCACGAGTTGCTTGAGCAGATTGGGATCCAGGGTCGTCATCTCTTGAGCTTTGTCATGGCGGATGTCGTCAAGCGTTCAGCTTTAGATCCGGACGTTCCATCGAGGCTTGTACGGAGCGCTCGCAAAGCTGCCATTCCTCGGTGCCGCGCAAAGCCAACCGGTCTTTGGCTGGTTGACCATGCAAGCGCGCGAGGCGGATCTGGCTGACAGGATCGGCGTCTTCGCGCAAAGAATCGATGACCTGGAGCACACCTTCACGATTGTTGCAGATCGGAACCATATCGCAGCCGGCGCGCAGCGCCGCACGCACGCGCTCGGGCATGTCGCCCACGACCCCTGCTCCCTCCATATTGAGGTCATCCGAGAAGATCGCGCCGGCGAAACCCAATCGGCCTCGCAGCTCCTGTTGCAGCCATTTTGCCGAGAATCCGGCGGGTAGCGGATCGATCTGCGAAAACACCACATGGGCTGCCATGACCGCGGTGAGCCCGTTGGCGATCAGGCGCTGATACGGATAAAGATCCGGATCGATATCGACCAACTCGCGCCGGTCCACGGGCATCGCGACATGCGAGTCGGGCGCGACAGCCCCGTGACCGGGAAAATGCTTCGCTGTGCCATGCATGCCCGCCTCACGCATTCCCTTGAGGAACGCCACCGCGAGTTCCGCGACCACTTCTGGATCGCGATGAAAGGAGCGATCGCCGATCACCGAACTCACGCCATAGTCGAGATCCACGACCGGCGCGAAACTGAGATCGACACCCACCCCGCGCAATTCCGCTGCGAGCAGCCAACCGCATTGGCGTGCGAGCTGGCGTCCGGCTGCCGCATCCATGTCGTAGGCACGGCCAATCGTGCGCATCGGCGGCAGCACCGTGAAATCCTTTCGGAAGCGCTGCACGCGCCCACCCTCGTGATCGACACCGATCAGAAGCGGCGGCGTACGAACGCTGCGGACCTCGCGAATCAGCGCCTCCAATTGTTCGACGCTCGCGAAATTGCGCGTGAACAGAATCAAGCCGCCGACCAATGGATGCCCAAGCAGCTCGCGATCCTCCGCGCTCAGATGCGTGCCTTGGATATCGATCATCAGAGGGCCGAGGGTCATATGGAGGGCTACGGGTTACGGGCTACGGGTTACGGTAAGAGGGCTCGCTCGAAGACGGCGATGGATTCGATGTGTGCGGTGTGTGGAAACATGTCCATCACACCGGCGGCCGTGAGATGAAAGCCGTGCTCGTTCACGAGCAGACCGGCGTCGCGGGCGAGGCTGCCGGGGTGACAAGACACGTAAACGATGCGCTTGGCGCCGCTGGCTGCAAGCGTCGGCAGCACGCCGCGCGCGCCCGCGCGTGGTGGATCGAGCAACACCTTCGCGTACCGACGCTGCGCCCACGTCGACACGTGCAGGTCGTCTGCCGCGAGATTGGCAGTAAAGAACTCCGCATTCGCGATGTCATTCGCGCGTGCATTTTGTCTGGCGCGTGCAACCAAACCGGCCTCACCTTCCACGCCGACGACGTGTCGGGCGTTTCGTGCAATGGGTAAGGAGAAATTGCCGAGGCCGCAATAAAGATCCAGGACATCCTCATCGTTGCTTGGCGCGAGCAACTGGATCGCTTGTTCGACCATGCGCTCATTGAGCGCCGCATTGATTTGAATGAAGTCAGTCGGCTGAAATTCGATCGACACGTCGAACTGCGGCAGGCGATACGTAAGCGGCGTAGCATCGCCATCGAGCTTAGCGACGGTCTCGTAGCCGCCTGGTTGGAGATACAACTCGAGCGCATGTTGCGCAGCGAACTCCAACAACGCCGTGCGATCAGTGTCGGTCAATGGCGAGAGGACGCGCACGACGAGTGCGAGTGCCGAATCGGCATGCGCGACCTCGATCTGCGGTACACGATCGCGCACGCTGAGCGAACTGATCAATCGCGACAAGGGTTCGATCAGTGCAGCGGCGCGCTCAGTCAGCACCTCGCAGGTACGCAAATCCGTGATGAAGGCGGTCGAGCGCTCGCGAAAGCCGACGACTGTCTTGCCCTTCTTGGGGACCCAACGTGCAGCAAGCCGCGCGCGTCGACGATAGCGCCATGTATCCGCGCGCAGCGGCGGCAGGATCTCTTGCGGCTTGACACGCCCGATACGCTCGAGCGCATCGAACAACTGTTGTTCTTTGAACGACAGCTGCTTGTCGCTCAATAGATGCTGCAGAACGCAGCCACCGCAAACGCCGAAATGGATGCAACGCGGCTCGACTCGATCCGCTGACGGCGTGAGCACGCGTTCGAGACGCGCTTCGTCGAAATTGCGACTGCGCTTCACGCGTCTGAATTCGACTTGCTCACCCGGCAACGCATCGTCGATGAACGTCACCTTGCCTTCAACGTGCGCAATACCGCGCCCCTCGTGCGACAGATCAGCGATCTGCGCAGTTTCGATTTGCGGCGGCGCTTTCGATCGGGCGCGAGCGTTCAACACGCGCTCCAGGCGCTGAGAAACTCATCCAAATGCGGTTTGGCTTGCGCCTTCAATGTCTCGCGGATCAACGCAAACTCCGCCATGCATTGCTCGGTAGAAATGCGACCGCGCATCAATTCGAAGCGCAGATAGATCAGAAACGTATTCAGGACGTCGGTTTCGCAGTAATCGCGGATCAAGTCGAGACGCCCGTCGAGATAACAATCCCAGACCTTATCGCCGCTCATGCCGAGCTTGCCGGGAAAACCCAACAGCAGTGCCGCGGATTGCAGGCTCACCCGCGCCCGAGCTTGGTAACTCGACAATACATCCATCAAGTCGAGATGCCGCATGTGATAGCGGTTCAGGTAATTGTTGAAGCGAAACGCCTGGTCTTCCTCGCCCGCTTCCCAATAACGCGGCGCCTGAATGCCGTGGCGTAGTGCGCGGTAATGCAGCACCGGCAGATCGAAACCGCTGCCGTTCCATGACACGAGATCCGGCGTGTACTTCTCGATGCCATCGTAGAAGCGCTGAATGATTTCCGACTCGGATGCACCCGGATCACCGAGCGACCACACCTTGAAGCCTTCACGCGTCCGCAATGCGACCGAGATCGCGACGATGCGATGCTGTTCGTAGGAAAGGAATTCATGGCCGGCATCTTCGCGTCGCTTCGCCTGCATGACGTAGCCGACCTGCTTGTCGGTTAAATCGCCCAGATCGTAGATGCGCCGACCGAGTTCTACGTCGGGAATGGTTTCGATATCGAAGGCGAAGACGGGAGGCATGTGTGACAGATGATCCGGTGATGAAGTGATCGAGTGATCGCGCCAGAAGGGCGCATTCTAGGCCGAACGCTTGCTCCTGGCTGCTAGAGGTGACTGAGGATTCAAATGGCGGTTGTGCCCTCGATCACCGGATCACTTTCTCATCAACACCGCAACCGCCACGACCAACCCCGCCTCGTCGCTGAGCGTGATGTGCCCTTCTCCAAGGCCGAGTTGATCGCAGATTTCACGACCGCGGGCCGACCAGATGATCTGCGGACGTCCCCACTCGTTCGGAACGACGCCGCAATCTCGCAGCCACATGCCTTGCGCGAAGCCCGTGCCCATGGCTTTCACGATGGCCTCTTTGGCCGCGAAACGCATGGCGAGATACCGCACGACCCGCGGCTTCTCACCCAGGTGGGCTTGCTCTTCCGGCATCAATAAGTGACGGACGAAACGCTCGCCATGGCGCTCGTATATTTTCTGTATACGTTCGACCTGCAGGATGTCCGTGCCGATACCGAAAATCATGAGAACGGCTCGCGTCAGCGCCGCGCCTCGAGCATCAGGCGCTTCATTTCGGCTACGGCGCTACGCATGCCATCGATGACTGCACGAGCGACGATCGCATGGCCGATGTTGAGTTCGACGATGGGCTCGAGCGCGGCGATCGGCTGCACGTTGTGATAGTGCAAGCCATGCCCGGCATGCACCGTAAGGCCGATCGTATGACCATGATGTGCGGCATCCTCGATGCGCTTGAGTTCTTTCGCCTGTTTGCTGCCGTGTGACTCGGCATAGGCGCCCGTGTGCAGCTCAACCACCGGCACACCGATGCGGCGTGCGGCATCGAGTTGGGCGCGATCGGGGTCGATGAACAACGAGACGCGGATGCCTGCATCGCGTAGCCGATCACAAACGGCCCGCAGCGCACTTTCCTGACCGATGACATCCAGGCCGCCTTCGGTCGTGACCTCTTCGCGGCGCTCCGGAACGAGACAGCAATCCGACGGGCGCACTTCCAACGCCAGTTGCACCATTTCCTCGGTGGCGGCCATTTCCAGATTGAGCCGAGTCTGCAGCGCCTGCTTGCACAGTCGGACATCACGATCCTGGATGTGGCGGCGATCCTCACGCAAATGGATCGTAATGCTGTCTGCGCCGGATTGCTCGGCAACGAGTGCGGCGTAGACCGGATCCGGATACGTGCTGCGACGCGCCTGCCGCAACGTCGCAACGTGATCGACGTTGACGCCGAGATGAAGTGGAGACATGAGCCTACCGATGCGAGAAAAGTGCGGAAAGTATAAAGGCGAACGGTACTGGGCACTAAATTGCCATTCGAGCTGCGCCGGTCGAAGCATGCCAAGCGCCCTTCGACAAACTCAGGACGAACGAGTTGGCCGCGGGATCACCGTTCGTGCTGAGCCTGGCGATGCACGTCCCAAGAACCCAGCGATTGAAACCTCAGCTCTGAGTCGGCGGTGTCGTTCGTCGCAATGCCAACAAGACTTGCCGGCTCTTGAGTTCGCGCCCATCCAAGCAGCGCTCGAGTGCGGCGCCCAGCAAACGCCGGGCGTCGGTCAATGCGGTATCCGTTGTCAGTTCGTCACGCGCCAGAGATAGCAACGAGCGACCGGAGAACACGAGCCGGCCCTCCGCTACATCGAGTGCTTTGACGGCACCCTGCTCCAACCGATAGTGATACATGCGCTCGGGTTCGATCGGTTCATTCGTCAGCGCATCCGTATCGAGTACGAGTCCATAGCCGAGTGCATCGAGCAAGCGCTTCTCGAAAATGCGCAATGCTTTGAGCGGCTCGCGCGATGACTTCAAGTTCTCGATCGTTGCCGAATACAGCGCGAAAACCTCGGGATGTCCGTCATGACGAGCGAACAACTTCAACAACAGCTCATTGAGGTAATAGCCGCTGACGAGTTGCGCGGGCGGCATCATCGAAAATGCGCCGTCGAACTCCGCGGCGGTCAGCTGCCCGGCCTCCCCTCGCCCCGTCCAGGAAACGAGCACGCGATTGAACGGCTGCAGCACGGACATCAACGAGCCTGCGCGATTGCGTCCACCGCGCGCCCCGCGGGCAAACACCGATACCCGTCCGTGATCGCGCGTGAATAGCTCGAGGATGCGGCTCGAGTCTCGATAGGGCCGATGATGCAGGACGTACGCGGGCTGGAGGTGAACTTGAGACATGTTGACGGTCAGAACGCGATGCGAGCAGTCGTGCGCGTTATGGCCGCCCACTCAACCGTCGACTGTGACCAATCGGAATCCGCGGGACACCGATCAGCTCTCATACCCCAACTGCCGCAACGCATTCTCACTGTCGGACCAGTTCTCTTTCACCTTGACCCACAGTTCGAGATGCACGGGCCGCTTGAACAACTCGTTCATCTCTAAACGTGCCGCACGGCCGACTTCTTTCAGCTGTTCGCCGCCCTGTCCAATCACGATGGCTTTCTGACCGGCGCGCTCGACCCAAATCACAGCGTTGATCATGAGGCGGCCGTCTTCTTCTTCGAAGCGCTCGATACCGACAGTGAGGCCGTAAGGCAGCTCCTGACGCAACCGCCAGGTCAGCTTTTCGCGCACGATTTCCGAGGCGAGGAATTGGTCGCTGCGATCCGTCACCTGCTCGGGTGGGAAATGCGGCGGCGATTCGGGCAAATAACGCGCAATGGTCGCCGGCAGCGGATCCAAACCCTTTTTCTTCAAGCTCGACAGCGGAATCATTTCCGCGAACTCGGCTCGCTTCGATAGCTCGTCCAGAAACGGCAGCAAGCGCTCCTTCGGGAACACCTTGTCCACCTTATTGACGATCGCGACGATCGGCCGACCGCGTTGTACAAGTTCATCGAGCACGCGTTGATCTTCTGCGCTCCAGCGCAGCGCCTCGATGACGAACAGGTTCACGTCAGCATCGCTCAGTGAATTCAGTGCTGCGCGATTCATGTGTCGGTTCATCGCACGACCCCCGCCAGCGTGCAGACCCGGCGTGTCCACGAACACGATTTGCGCCGTGTCTGTCGTGAGAATGCCGAGGATGCGATGCCGCGTCGTTTGCGGCTTGGGGCTGACGATGCTGATCTTGCGCTTCAACAGCGCATTGAGCAGCGTCGATTTGCCGACATTCGGACGCCCGACGATGGCCGCAAAGCCGCAGCGGAAATCCGCGCTCACGGCGGCTTCGGAAGATTCATTCACTGATCGGTTTCTCGGGGAAGGTTCAATTGATCGAGCAACAGTTGGGCTGCGGCCTGCTCTGCCCGCCGCCGGCTCGGGCCGCTAGCGAGCGATTTCAAACCGAGCGTCTCGACAACACAGGCGACTCGAAACTCCTGGTTGTGCGCTTCCCCCATGATCGCCTCGACGCTATACGCCGGTAACGGCAGTCCTTGCGCTTGTAATGCTTCCTGCAAACGGGTCTTTGGATCTTTCAGTTCCGCCGCGGTCGGCAGATTGGCGAGGCGCGGGACGAACAGCCGCTCGATCACGCGTTCCGCCGCGGCAAAGCCGCCGTCGAGATAGATCGCGCCGAAGAGCGCTTCCAATCCATCGGCAAGAATGGATTTGCGGCGAAACCCGCCCGATTTGAGCTCGCCCGAGCCAAGCCGCAAATGCTCACCAAGCCGGATCTCCTGCGCGATGACGGCAAGCGCATCGCCGCTGACGAGACTTGCGCGAAACCGCGACAAATCGCCCTCATCCGCCGCGCCGAACTCACTGAACACGAGTTTCGCGACGACGCAATTCAGGACCGCATCGCCGAGGAATTCCAATCGCTCGTTATGTGCGCCGCCCGCGCTGCGATGCGTCAACGCTGCTTCGAGCAGCGCGCCTTGCTGACACTCGTAATCGAGCGCTGCTTTCAGCCATTGCGCGGCCTTCTTCAATGCGATTGCGGGTTCAGGCCCGCCTCGATCAGCTGCATGGCTCAATCGACCTCCACGGTTTTATCGAAATGCGCCAGCAACGAAACATTGCCGATGAATGGCACGACGGCTTCGTAGTTCGCACGCATCGTGGAGCCGCTTGGCGAACGCTTGATCTCGATTTCTTTCGGCTGAATGCTCTTGATGTCTTCGATGGTCCAGCGGCGATCCAAGGCCGCGCGCAAATCCTGTGCGCTCGTCGAGCCATCCGATTCTTTTGCGGTTTGATCCATGGCGCGTACCACCGCCATGTACTCCAGATAGATGGGCGTCAAACGGATCGCGCCGTAGAGCGCGAACCCGAGAATCGCGAGGATGATGATCATCCCTAAAAAAGTCGCCCCACGCTGACGCTTCATCATACGGATACCCCGCTGCTGCCAGTTCGTTATTAGCTCATCGCGTGCGGCTCACCGGCCGCGCGCTATTTGATCGCATCGCCGATGCGGCTCCAAATCGGCCCATCCGGCAAATCCCAGTTGAACCAGATCAGTACGGCTTTGCCGACGAGGTTACGTTCCGGCACGAGGCCCACGGTCGGATAGCGGCTGTCCTGGCTGTTGTCGCGATTGTCGCCCATGAAGAAATAATGACCCGCCGGGATGACTTCGTCGTAGTCGCGTGAATACCGATCCGGGATGTAGAGAACTTCGTGTGCGGCTTCGCCCAGTTGCTCCGTGCCGATCGTCGCGTCGGCTTGCGCCCCCGTGGCGCGCGGCCCGGTGTAGGGGCCGTTGAGCTTCAGAGGCATCGCATTGCCGTTCACGTAAATCTGACCGTTCTTCACCACCACGTGATCGCCGGGTAAGCCGACCAGCCGCTTGATGTAGTTCGTCGATGGATCGCGCGGCAATCTGAACACGATGACATCGCCGCGCTCGGGTTCGCCAAGCGACACCACCTTCCTATTGAGCACCGGCAGCCGCAGCCCATACGAGAACTTGTTCACGAAAATGAAATCGCCATCGAGCAGCGTCGGCATCATGGAATCGGATGGGATGCGAAACGGCTCGAAGAGGAACGAGCGAATCAGCAAAACGATGAAGATCACCGGAAAAAACGAGCGGGCGTATTCCACGATCACCGGCTCGCGCACGTTCTCCGGTGGTGTGCCGTTCTGGCTCGCAAGCTGCATGCGCTGCGGCTTCCACAGCCATACGTCGAGCGCCCAGATCACGCCGGTGATGACTGAGGCGACGACGAGAATGAACGAGAAGTCGAACACCATGGCTGATTATTTTTCCTTGCCGACCTGGAGAACTGCCAGGAACGCCTCTTGTGGGATTTCGACCGAGCCGACCTGCTTCATGCGCTTCTTGCCTTCCTTCTGCTTCTCGAGAAGCTTGCGCTTGCGCGAGATGTCGCCACCATAGCATTTCGCCGTCACGTTCTTGCGCAGTGCCTTCACGCTCGCGCGCGCGACGACCTGGCTGCCGATCGCCGCCTGCACCGCCACCTCGAACATCTGTCGCGGGATCAGCTC
>CAZIXV010000097.1:0-12113 GCA_964543105.1 uncultured Steroidobacteraceae bacterium | reverse complement strand
CGACCGCGATGGTCTGTTCGTCGCGCGCTCGATGGACCCCGAGCATCGCATCGGTCATCCGGCCACCGAGTATGTGCGCGCGGCGCTGGCGAATGGTTCACAGGGGCTGTATCGCGGCCGCACCTACGAGGGCATGCGCAACGTTTCGGCCTACTACGTCTCGCCCTGGTCAGGCTGGTCGACGCACATCGCCATCTCCTCCGCGCACATCGACGGACCGCTGTCCCTATCGTTGCTCGTCGCGACCGCCGCCGCACTGGGCGGGATCTTGCTCGGCGGGATTCTGACCGTGCTCGTGTTGCGTGACATGGCTGAACGGCGGCGCGCCGAAGAGACCTTGCGGCAGTCGCAGAAAATGGAGGCGATCGGCCAACTCACGGGCGGCATCGCGCACGACTTCAATAATTTGCTCACGGCGATCATCGGCAATCTGGACCTGATCCGCACCCGCACCACGGGCGATGGTCGCTTGCAGCGCCTTGCTTCGAATGCGCTCGAAGCCGCGCGGCGCGGCGCGAAACTCTCTTCGCAGTTGCTGGCGTTTTCGCGCGATCAACGCATGCAGGTCGAGCCGGTCTCGCTGACTCAGCTGTTGGGCGGCATGGGCGATCTGCTCACCCAATCCGTGGGACCGTCGATCTCCCTGACGATACGCATCGATCCGGAAGCGGAATGCGTGCTGAGCGATGCGAATCAGCTCGAGCTTGCCTTGCTGAACCTGGCCGTGAACGCGCGCGATGCGATGCCCGATGGCGGCACGCTGCAGATCGAGGTGCGTCCCGCGGCAACGCGCGAAGTGCGCGGGCTACCCAAGCGTCCCTATGTGACGATCGCAGTGAAAGACTCCGGCGTCGGCATGCCCGACAACGTACGCACGCGTGCGATGGAGCCCTTCTTCACGACCAAGCCCGTAGGCCAAGGCACGGGGCTGGGCCTGTCACAGGTATATGGCATCGTGCATGAATCCGGCGGTGTCGTGCATATCGAAAGTGCGCCCGAAGAAGGCACGACGGTGCGAATGGTGCTGCCGGCGGCGGCGCCGATTGCCGTGCCGGTCGGCGCAGGGTCACAGACGACACCGACGATTCCCTCGCCGAGCACCAATGTGTCGACCCGCATCCTGGTCGTCGACGACGATCATCAGGTGCGCCGCTTCATCGCAGAATCACTGCGCAGCCAAGGGTATGCCGTCATCGATTGTCCGAGTGGGGCCGCAGGCCTGAACGCGCTGCGCGACGGCCGCTTCGACTTGCTCGTCGCAGACTTTGCGATGCCCGTCATGAACGGTGCCGAACTCGTACGCGCCGCATTGGAGATACAGCCCGACTTGCGCGTGCTGATCGTGTCGGGCTACGCAGATAGCGCAGCCATCGCGGAGGTGCTTGGCGATGCGCGTATGCTGCGCAAACCCTTTGCCATCTCCGAATTGAGTGCCGCCGTCTCACAAGCGCTCGCATCGCGCACGCCGATCATAGAGCGGCGCACTGCGAGCGAGTGACCTGTGTTAGAGCCCACCCTGGGCAAGCGAACGAGAATTTGCGATGACTTATGAGACTTACGAATCCGAAGACGCCGTGACACTGGAGCCGACCACGCCCGCCACCGGGAGCGTGATCTGGCTGCATGGTTTGGGCGCCGACGGCTACGACTTCGTGCCGATCGTGAATGAACTCGGTCTGCCCGCAAGCCTTTCGCTACGTTTCGTTTTTCCGCATGCACGGCCGCGGCCCGTCACGATCAACAATGGTTTCGTGATGCGCGCGTGGTATGACATCAAAGGCTTGAGTCGCGATGGCGTCGAGGACGACGCGGGCATTCGCGAATCCCAAGATGTCGTGCAGCGCTATCTACAAGCGGAAGTCGACAAAGGCATCGCGGCAAACCGCATCGTGCTCGCCGGTTTTTCACAAGGCGGTGCAATCGCGTTACAGACCGCGTTACGCCATGACACGGCGTTGGCAGGCGTCATGGCATTGTCGACGTATTTACCGTTGCGTGCGCGCTTAGCCACTGAAGCAAGCGCAGCAAATCGTGCCGTACCGATCTTCATGGCGCACGGCACGCAGGATCAGGTCGTACCCCTGCAACTCGGCGAAGCATCGCGCGAACTATTGGCGCAGCTCGGCTATCAGGTCGAATGGCATACCTATCCGATGGCGCATTCGGTTTGCCTGGAAGAGATCGTCGACATCGCCGCCTGGCTGCAAGCGCGCCTTGCGGATGCGGCGGGATGAGACCTCGGGGCTCGGGGCTCGGGGCTCGGGGCTCGGGGCTCGGGGCTCGGGGCTCGGGTAAGAATAATTCAAGAACGCCATCGGCTTTGACTGCAGCCTTCAAGAGGATCGTCCATGAACATTCATCTCAGTCTCGGACCACTCATCTCGCTCATCGCAGGCATCCTGATTCTCATCATGCCGCGCCTGCTGAACTACATCGTCGCGATCTATTTGATTCTGATCGGCATCATCGGCTTGCTGTAAGACGCATCGCGTCAAAGCCTCAGCCGGCGAGAACACTCGTTCGCAGCCGAGTGCCCTCGCCGACGAGGACACTCGAACATCATCCGCCCGCGGAGGCGGGAACGGCAACCGACTTGGACGCCAATGCCGGCTTACGCACGCTATCGGACTTGACGCGGGCCAGCTTCATCCCGCCGCGCTCGAGATGCAACGCCGTCAGCGATGGATGCCCCACACGGGCGACGGCCGTGGCGAGCGCCTCGCGCTTACATTGCTGGTCCACCTTGTTGAGCACTGCAGCACGCGGCGCCGCGTAGACATGGCAGACGTCTTTTGCAGCCGCTTGCAGACGGCGATACAGCGCCTTCGCATCAGCATCATCCGCCAAATCCAAATCGTCGTAGTTCACGACGTGCATCGGCACTTCATCGTCGTTCACCGGTGTCGTCTGTGCGTTCACCGATAAGGTTGCCAGTGCGGCGATGCTTGCCACGGCGATGGTCGCGCGCTGCGATACGGTCAATGCAATTCGCTTGTTCATGTCATCTCTCCAGCCCATGCAGTTTTGAATGCCTATCGATTCGCGCGCTTGTCGATTCAGATGCGAACGATCTCGAAAAGGTTGCAGAGGTGAATGACGTTTTATTTAGTTCGCGAACGCTGCAGCCATGGATGGGTGAAGACAATGAAGATGATGATCGCAACGCCAAAATAGAACTGCGGGTCCAGCTCCCGTTGCTCACCCAACAGGAGAATGGCGAGCAGGATGGAATAGATCGGTTCCATGTTCACGGCGAGCGCCGCTGAAAACGCAGAGAGTTTGCGCAGCGCGACGAGCGACAGCGCGAAAGGCAGCAGCGTACAACCGATCGCAAGTATCAGCAGATACCAAAGATCCGAACCTTGCGGCAACACAAAGGGCGAAGCGATGCCAGGCAGCGTCCACGCCGCAAGCGTCAACAACATCGCCCCTGAAGCCATTTCGATTGCGGTGACCGATAGCGCATCGCCGCCTTCGATATAACGTTTGTTCAAGGAACTGAACACGGCAACGAATAACGCTGATAACGCGCCGATGAGAATACCCACGCGCAGCGCATCCGGCGTGCCACCGACAACCAGTACGATGCCCGGCAGCACAGCGAGCCCAAGCAACAGTTCGCGAAAATCGAAACGACGCCGCGTCAGCAACGGCTCGACGAACGCAATGAACACGGGCGTCAATGCCATGCACGTCGCTGCGATCGATGCATTGGAGCGTTTGATCGATTCGTAGAAGGTCAACCAATGCAGCGCGACGATGAGACCGATTCCGGCATAGATCGCAATCATCCGTGGCGCAAGCTTACGCAGCCCGCGCCAAACCTTGGCAACACATGCCAACGCCACCGCGACGATCGTCATCCGCCACCACACGATCGACAGCGACGGCAACGAAATCAATTTGCCGAGGATCGCCGTGAACCCCCACAACACGACGCAGAGATGGATTTGCAGCCAGGGGGACATGGGGAGGCCGGAGGCGGGTTACGGGTTACGGGCTACGGGTTACGGCCGGAATTCGGGGCTCGGGGCTCGGGGCTCGGGGCTCGGGGCTCGGGGCTCGGGGCGGGGCAAATTCGTGAGCAATGCTGCTGCAATAGCAATTGACTGTCCGCTGTGCGGGGTCCCGTTCTCTGGCCGTCACCCGTAGCCCGTAGCCCGTCGCCCTAATACGCCTTCGCCCACACCACTCGTTGTGGACTGGGTTTGCCGGTGAACGGGCAGGTGCCGGGTTCGCTTTTTTCGAGCGGGATGCAACGCACGGTGACCGAAAGGTCTTCCTTGATCTTCTTTTCCAGTTCCACATCGCCGCTGAAGTGCGTGAGCGCAAAGCCTGCGTGGATCGGTGTGGGTGTGTTTTCGGCAACGCGCGGGGCGGTGAAGAATTCGTAGAACGCTTCTTTGGTGTCGATCGTGTGGGTGTGCTGCGCACGAAACGCGCGGGCGCGCGCCAACAGCGCGTCTTGAATCGATTGCAGCAACGGCACGATCTCAGCAATGAACTGCGCGCGCGGGATCGTTTGCTTGTCTTTCGGCGCCTTGTCGCGGCGACCGACGAACAATGCATCCTTGTCGATATCGCGCGGCCCGATTTCCAAGCGCACTGGCACGCCCTTCTTGATCCAATGCCACACCTTGTCGCCACCGCGCTCATCACGTTCATCGACGATGACATTGATCGCGCGCTCGGCGTAACGCTGCGCCCGCAATTCGCCCGCCACCTTGTGGCAGTACTCGAGCACACGCGCTTTCTCGTCGTCATTGCGAAAGATGGGAATGATGACGACCTGCGTCGGCGCAACCTTCGGCGGCAGAATCAAACCGTCGTCATCGGAGTGCGTCATGATGAGCCCGCCGATCATGCGCGTCGATGTACCCCAGCTCGTCGTCCACGCGTACTGCTGCACGCCGTCGCGATCGAGGAATTTGATTTCGCTCGCCTTGGCGAAGTTCTGACCGAGGAAGTGACTGGTGCCCGCCTGCAGCGCCTTGCGGTCCTGCATCATCGCTTCGATACAGAACGTCTGCTCCGCACCAGGAAAGCGTTCGCCTGCGGTTTTCTCACCTTGGATCACCGGGACGGCGAGCCACTCTTCCAGGAAGTTCGCGTACACACCCAGCATCCGCATGGTTTCTTCCACTGCTTCTTGCGCGCTGGCGTGCGCCGTATGGCCTTCCTGCCAAAGAAATTCGGCCGTGCGCAAAAACATGCGAGTACGCATTTCCCAACGCACCACGTTCGCCCATTGATTGATGAGCAGCGGCAGATCGCGATAGCTCTGCACCCAGCGCGAGAACGCATCGCCGATGATGGTTTCAGAAGTGGGGCGCACGATCAGCGGTTCATCCAGTTCGCCGGCGGGCACGAGCTTGCCGTCGGGTCCAACCTCGAGCCGATGGTGCGTCACGACCGCGCATTCTTTGGCGAAGCCTTCGACGTGCGCCGCTTCCTTCTGCATGAAAGACAGCGGAATGAACAAGGGAAAGTACGCGTTCTGATGGCCGGTAGCCTTGAACATGTCATCGAGCGCGCGCTGCATGTTCTCCCACAAGGCGTAGCCCCAGGGCTTGATCACCATCGAACCGCGGACGGCAGAATTCTCGGCAAGATCGGCGGCACGGACGACTTGCTGATACCACTCCGCATAATTCTCATCGCGGGTGGGCGTAATGGCAGTGCGCGGCTTGTTCATCTCGAAACATGGAACTGATACGGGGGCGCGATTACAGCATGAGCTGCGCCGAGGTGACAGAGCGCCACACGTTCGCACTTCCGCGGCCTAGCGCACAGTCCGCGATAACCCGTGTGCTAGCATCGCCCGTCGCGCCAAGAGGTCATTTCTTTCGAACACTATGGAGCTGTCCGGTAGTCCCGCCGATGTCGCGCTGCTGAAGCGATTCTCGCCGCTCGACGGTATGAAGGCCGAGAACGTCATCGCGCTCGCGCGCAAGTCCTCGCGCCGGCAGGCACCGAAAGGTCGCGTGCTGTTCCGCGAAGAAGACACCGATAAGCAGACCTTTTATCTATTGAGCGGCACGGTCGACCTGCTTCAGGAAGGCGAAATCGTCGCTTCGATCACCAGCGGCACACCGCTCGCAAAAAGCCCGCTCGGGCATTTCATTCCACGCCGCCACTCGGCGGTCGCAACTTCGAACATCGAATACTTGCTGATCGACAGCGAATTTCTCGATGTCGTCGTCACCTGGGACCAGACCGGTTCCTATCAAGTCGCGGAGCTCAAGGGCACAGCAGACGACCTCACGCCGCAACCCGGCGATGACTGGATGACGACGCTGTTGCAGACCAAGGCGTTTCACAAGGTACCGCCTGCGAACATTCAGGCGATTTTCATGCGGATGCAGCGCATGGATTACCGCGCTGGCGAGGTCGTCATCAAGCAGGGCGACGAAGGCGACTACTTCTATGTGGTCGTCAAGGGCTCATGCACCGTGACGCGCGAGACGCCGTTGAACAAAGAAGGCATCAAGCTGGCCGAGCTGCGCATGGGCGATACCTTCGGCGAAGAAGCATTGATCTCCGAGGCGCGCCGCAATGCCACCGTGACCATGTCGAGCGATGGCTACCTGATGCGCTTGGGCAAGGAAGACTTTCGCACGCTGCTCAACGAACCCTTCCTCGAGTGGGTCGACTACGCAAAAGCGAAGGAGATCGTGGCGCAGGGTGGGCAGTGGCTCGACGTGCGCCTGCCTTCGGAGTTTGAGCACTACCATATGCCGAAGTCGATCAATATCCCGCTGTATTCGCTGCGCCTGAAACTGAAGGCGCTCGATCGCAACACGCATTACATCGTGTGTTGCGACACGGGCCGACGCAGCTCGGCGTGTGCGTACATACTTTCTGAGCGTGGTTTCCACGCAAGCGTGCTGCGCGGCGGCTTGAGCGCCACGGATATTGCCAAACAGCGCTGAGACGCTCCGCTCACCATCCCATAAGCGCGGCTGATTCAGCGACATCATTGTCACTGAGCGCATCGAGCGCGCCCTTCGCGAAGCGCTGCGCTGCCGCGATGCCGCTTACGTCCGCCTCCTGCGCATATGCCCATTGCGCGTGCTCGCATAACAAGGCCAATTGCAGCGCGCCTGCCAAAGTCATCGCAACGCCGCGCGCGCCAGCCTGCCGAGTTCGCGCCTCGGCATGCGCATCGAGCCAACTCGCCGTGCGCTCCACCAATACATCGGCTTGTTGCCCAAGCTCAATGAGTCGGGGCTCACGCAACTCCGCTTTGCACTTCGCGATGCGCTCACGCAACGCGCGCATGCCCGCATCGAGTCCGCTGCGCAACACTGCATCGAGCGCCAGCACATTCGTCGTGCCTTCCCAAATCGGTAATACCTGCGTATCACGCAGCAACATCGGCAAGCCCGTATCTTCGATATACCCGGCGCCGCCGAACGATTCGATGGCTTCGCTCACGCAGGCCACCGCCTGTTTTGCCGTGCGCAGTTTGGTGATCGGGGTCAACAGCCGCAGCAGCGCCTTCTCATCTGTTTGCAGTTGGCCGGTTTCCTGACGGCCCATCAGCGCCACTAATTCGAACGCGAGCAGGAAGGCGGCGCGCGTTTGCACCTCGAGTTCGGCGAGGGTGTCGACATGCAACGGCAGATCTTGCAGCGCCGCGCCGAACGCGCGCCGCGTTTGGGCATACGCCTTCGCCAACGCCAACGCACGACGCATGAAGGCCACCGAGGTCACGCTATTCCAGGCACGCGTCACGGTCAGCATCGGTTCGATGGCGCGCGTGCCATGCCGCGGCTCGCCGATCAGCTCCGCACGCGCGCCATCCAGCAACAATTCCGCCGTCGGGAGCTTGCGCGTGCCCAGTTTGTCTTTCAGACGCTCGACACGAATGTTGTTCAAGCGGCCATCAAGTCCCCGCGTTTCGACATAAAACATCGCCAGCCCGCTGCCGCCAGGTCCATTGCCTTCCGGCCGCGCCAACGTCAGTGCCATTTGCGATGTAATCGCCGAGGTAAACCACTTCTTGCCGTGCAAGCGCCAGGTGCCCTCCGGATCCTGATAGGCGCTCGTGAGAGTCGTGCCCACATCCGAGCCGCCCGTCGCTTCCGTCATCCACTGACCGCTCGTCCACGCGAGTTCGGGATCGCGGCTGGTCAAGCGCCGTACTGCACGTTCCATCCAGGCCGCATCACCCGAGACGCTGAGCGTACGCGCCGCGCCATCCGTCATTGCCAACGGGCAGGTGTACACATCCGTCGAAGGATGAAACAAGAACACCGCTGCAAATTGATGAACACGCGAGAAGCGTTCGTGCGCTCTCTCGTATGGAATGGCCACGAGGCCGAACTCGGCAGCCAGCCGTGCTGCGCGCTGCCAGAGCGGCGAAACCGTGATGTGGTCAATACGGTTTCCCCAAGCGTCCCATTGCGTGAGTTCTGGCTCGTTCAAGCGATCTGCGAGTTGCAGCTCGTATAATTCGCCACCTGCCAAACGTCCGAGCTCACGCAGCTCCGGTTCGATCGTTCGCAGCACGTCCTGCGGCAGCGTGCGGCGCAGATATGCGCGCAGGAATATGTCATCGTCGTACTGATTGCCGAGTTGCGGGGGCGCTTGAACGAAGATTCGCGTCGCCATGACACCTCCTTAATCCACGAAATGGCACTAAGCTCTCACTTTGAACCTGGAAGTTGCGACCCTCAACGCTTGCGCGCGGCGAAGCGCTTTCGCACTGCGCTTGCAATTTTTAGAATGCGCGCTGAACTGGTAGAAATCGATGCGTGACCCGAGGCTCACGATGGATATCCCAACAAAAGATTCCAAACCATGTGTGCTGATCGTCGAGGACGAGATGCTCGTGCGCATGTTCGCTGTCGATGCGCTCGAGGACGAAGGCTTTAGAGTCGAGGAAAGTGCGACCGCCGCAGAGGCCATGGCCAAAGTTCAAGCGCTGGGTTCGAAACTCGCAGCGGTCATCATCGATTTGGGCTTACCCGATCGCCCCGGAGACGAACTCGCTCATGAAATTCGCGGAACGCACGCGGATCTGCCCTTATTGATCGCCAGCGGTCGTAGCGAGCGCGAGTTGAAAGAACGTTTCGATATGGACGGTCGCGTCCACATCGTAGTCAAACCCTTCACAGCCCCGATGCTGCTCGAAGCGCTGGAAGTGATCGGCGTGCGGCCGGATCGCACCTCCAGCCACTCATGATCCGCATCGTTCGGCTCGGCACCTCGCGCGCGCCGGACGAAGGGGTCCGGTTTGGGACGGTGCGTCATCCGCCGCGCGGAGTCCCGAAAGCCGAATACGCCAAACGCAATCTCTACGATGTATGGCTGCCGGCGCTCGCGCCGAGCGACCCGCTCGTCAAGCAGGCGCTCGGCACCGCAGCCGACGATGTGCGCGGCTGGAAGCAGTTTGTCCGGAAATATAAGGCGGAGATGAAAATGCCCGAGGCGCGCCATTGGCTCGAGGCACTCAGCGCCTTGTCACACCAAACGAATTTTTCGGTCGGTTGCTATTGCGCGGATGAATCCCGTTGTCATCGCTCGGTGCTACGGCAATTGCTGATCGAGCGGGGCGCCACGGTCGAGGCTCGGGCCGGCCACTAACTCAAGCGCGCCCGCACATCAGTGCGTGCGGCTCCAGCGATCGGGGGGATTTTCGCGCTTCACCTGACGCGGGTCGGCTGCCTTGCCCTTGCGATAGCCCCGATCGAAGCGACGGCGGCGAAACACATAAATCGTCAGGCCAATCGTCAATGCAATCAGCAACAACGCTGGAACCAAATATTCGCCAAAGAAAGCGATCATCGTGCTCATGGAACGACCTCTGTTGCGTGTATCACCCAACGGTTGAGGTTGCGCTGTAGTTCAATCCGTCAGCCAATCCCCTAGTTCGCACGACATCGCTGTCATTTTCTGCGTGCACGCATCCAGATCACGCCACACAACGCGGCGATCAAAACCAATATGACGACGACTCTCATACGGACGGCCTCGAGGTGAGTTGAGCAGTGAGTTCGGCCAGGTCTTCCGGCGTATCGAGATCGTACGCGGCATTGGGCATCGGTACGCGCACAATGCGGTCTGGGTTGCGCATGAGCACATTGCGCGCTCCTTGATCTCCGCGCAGCTCTGCCAGCTCGCTGAACACTGCGCGTGGAAAAATCGCGGGTACGCCGATCGTCTGTTGATAGCTCGCCGCAGCGATGATGTTGGGCTGGTCTTTCCATGCAGCGAGCAGCCGCCGCAAATCGTCGCTCGTTACGGCAATCTGATCGCCCAATACGACCATCACCGCATCCGCCGACGACGGCACGGCTGCAAGTCCGCATTTCAATGACGACGCCAGGCCCTGTTCCCATTCGCGATTCACGACGGATGACGCCGGTGAGTGCGCTAATAGGTAAGAAATTTCTCTCGCGTTCGCGCCGATGACGACCGTGACGGCATGGCCGGCGATCGCGACGGCATTCGCCAACACGATGTGCAACGCAGGGCGTCCGCCAATTTTCACCAGCTGCTTGGGCTGTCCCAACCGTCTCGAGGCTCCTGCCGCGAGGACGAGGACATGCACATGTGCGCTCATATTTTTGTTAGAAGGCGATGGGCGATAGCGGATAGCGGATCGTCAGAGCAAGAAGCCGCACGAGAGTAGCTGCAAACCCGGGGGAAGAGAATCGCCATTGGAAAAGGGGCAAAATACACCGATCTTCAATACGTGCGCGGTGCATCTGACCATCCGCCATCCGCTATCGCCTATCCGCTTCTTACTTCCGACAATGACCATTCGCTCCGTACTAAAAATGGGTGATCCCTTGCTCTTGCAAGTTGCCCAACCCGTCACTCAGTTCGATACGCCCGAGTTGCGTGAATTACTCATCGACATGCACGACACCATGGCCGCGCTCAACGGAGCGGGCCTTGCGGCGCCGCAGATCGGCGTATCGCTGCAGGTCGTGATCTTCGGTGTTGCCAAGAACCCGCGTTACCCGCAAGCCGAAGAAGTCCCTTACACGGTATTGATCAACCCGACGCTCGAACCCATCGGTGAGACCATGGACGAGGGCTGGGAAGGCTGCTTGTCGGTGCCTGGCATGCGCGGGCTCGTACCGCGTCATCGGCACTTGCGTTATCGCGGCTTCGATCCCTTCGGCGAGCCGATCGATCGGACGGTTCAGGATTTTCATGCGCGCGTCGTGCAGCATGAAGTCGATCATCTGCTCGGCATTTTGTACCCGATGCGCATCCGTGACTTACGGAACTTCGGTTTCAACGAAACGCTGTTCCCCGGACAAGCGCTCGCTGACGACTAAGCGTCGCAGCGCGATTTCATTGCGGAGAATTTCATGTCTGACATCACTTCATCCTCGCTGCCATTGCGTGATCGCTCGCTGTTGCGCCAACAGGCATTCATCGGCGGCCGGTGGGAATCAGCGCAGTCAGGCGACACCGCCACCGTGATCAATCCGGCGACGGGCGAGGCGATCGGCTCTATTCCACGCATGGGCGTGTCTGAAACTCGACGCGCAATCGAAGCCGCCGAGCGCGCGCTACCCGATTGGCGTGCGCGCACGAGCAAGGAGCGCGCCCAGATCCTGCGCAAATGGTTCGATCTGCTCATGGCGAACCAGGAAGACCTCGCGATCCTGATGACCGTCGAGCAAGGCAAACCCTTGGCCGAAAGTCGTGGCGAGATCGCATACGCCGCCTCTTTCATCGAATGGTTTGCCGAAGAAGGCAAACGCGCCTATGGCGATGTAATTCCAGGTCACGGTCGCGACAAACGCATCGTCGTCCTGAAGCAGCCGATCGGCGTCACCGCGGCCATCACACCCTGGAATTTCCCCTCGGCAATGATCGCGCGCAAAGTCGGCCCTGCGTTGGCGGCCGGCTGCACGATGGTCATCAAGCCGTCTGAACTCACGCCCTATTCGGCGCTTGCGATGTGCGTGCTCGCCGAGCAAGCGGGGATTCCGGCGGGCGTGATCTCGGTCGTGACCGGCAATGCAAAGACGATTGGCGGCGAACTCACGAGCAATCCCATCATTCGCAAGTTGAGCTTCACGGGCTCCACCGAAGTGGGCAAGTTGCTCATGCAGCAATGCGCATCGACCGTGAAGAAGGTGTCT
>CAZIXV010000096.1:0-12117 GCA_964543105.1 uncultured Steroidobacteraceae bacterium | reverse complement strand
ACTTGGTCGCGACACGATAGTGCGCTGCGAGCGCGAACTCGAAGCCACCGCCGAGCGCCAATCCTTCGAGCGCGGCCGCTACGGGCTTGCCAACGGTTTCCAGTGCGCGCAACGCCCAGCTCATCCCCGACGAGCCTTTGAGCGCTTGCACCTGCGCCTCGCCAGAGAGCGTTTGTCCGGCGGTTTCGCCGAGTTCACCGAGATCGGCGCCTGCACAAAATGCATTGCCTTTGCCGGAGGCGATCACGGCGCCTTTGACTTCCGGGTCGCGAATTCGCTCTACGATCGCATCGAGATCGGCGATCGCAGATTCAGTAAAGGTGTTCATCGTGCGACCGGGGACATCGAACAAGAAGGTCGCAATGCCGTCTTTGTCGAGACTGTATTGAAAGTTCTGCATGTGTTTCGCTCCGCGCCGTTCAGACACGTTCAATGATGGTTGCCGTTCCCATGCCGGCGCCGACGCACAGTGTGACGAGTGCGGTCTGCTTGCCGGTGCGTTCGAGTTCGTCGAGCACTGTGCCGAGGATCATCGCGCCGGTGGCGCCGAGCGGATGACCCATCGCAATTGCCCCGCCGTTGACGTTGATCTTGTCGTGCGCGATGCCGAGCTCTTGCATGTAGAACAGCACCACCGAAGCAAACGCTTCGTTGAGCTCGTACAGATCGATGTCGGCGACGCTCATGCCGGCGCGCGCCAGCACTTTTTGCGTCACGGCCACCGGGCCCGTGAGCATGATCGAGGGTTCCGAGCCGATCGATGCGGTGGCGCGAATGCGTGCGCGCGGCTTCAATCCCAGCTTGCTCCCGGCTTCACGAGTGGCGATGAGCACAGCGGCTGCGCCATCGACGATGCCGGAGCTGTTGCCGGCGTGATGCACATGCTCGACCGCTCCCATCTCCGGATAGCGCTGGCGAATGACGCCATCGAATCCTGCAGCGCCCATGCGTTCGAACGCCGGCTTCAAGCCCGCAAGAGTTTGCAGCGTCGTTTCCGGGCGCATGTGTTCATCGTGATCCAAGACAGTGATGCCTTCATGCACGACCGGAATGATGGAGCGAGCGAAGCGTCCATCGGCCCATGCAGCCGCGGCGCGCTTCTGACTCTCTACCGCGTAGGCATCGACATCCTGGCGCGAATAGCCATTGAGTGTGGCGATCGCGTCCGCACCGATACCCTGCGGTGCGAAGTACGTGCGCATCGCCACATCAGGATCGACCGACCAGGCACCACCATCCGATCCCATCGGCGTGCGGCTCATGCTTTCGACGCCGCCGCCGATCGCAATGTCCGCTTCGCCGGCAATCACTTTGGCGGCGGCCATGTTGCATGCTTCGAGTCCGGAGGCACAGAAGCGATTGAGCTGCACGCCCGCGACGGTTTGTGCGAAGCCCGCATTCAATGCCGCAACGCGTGCGATGTTTGCACCCTGTTCGCCGATCGGCGTCACACAACCCAACACCACATCGTCGATGGTTGTCGTATCAATGGCATGACGGTCGCGCACCGCTTGCAACACTTGCGTTGCAAGCGAAATCGCCGTGATCTCGTGTAATGCACCTTTGCTGTTGCCCTTGCCTCGCGGCGTGCGCACAGCATCGAAGATGAAGGCCTCTCTCATTTCTGTTCCTCTAGCAATCACGGGGATTTCGGCGCGCGCGGTACTGGCGCTGGGGTGGCCGAGAATCTCGGCGCAGGCGCGGGCTGCACGACACCCTCCAGTTCGATGAACGTTTCTCGAGTCGCGTTGTGCGGATGCATGCGCGCCTCGTCGAAATCGAGCACGGGGGCAAAGCAAATATCGGTGCCTTCCATCAAAGCGCACCATTCATCGCGGGTGCGCGACTTGAACAGCGCGGTGAGCTTGTCGCGCTGAATGTCAGCCAGCGCCGGATCGTTTTGTTGTGCGAAGTCCGGATCGCTCGTCAAGTCGGTGGCATCTAACAGGCGTTGATAGAACTGCGGCTCGATGGAGCCTATGGAAACGAACTTGCCGTCGCTCGTTTCATAAACCTCGTAGTACGGCGCGCCGGTATCGAGATAGTTCTCGCCGCGCTCGCCCGGCCAAATGCCTTTGGCGCGAAAGCCCCAGATCATGCTCATGAGCAGTGCCGAGCCATCGACCATGGCGCAATCGACGACTTGGCCTTTGCCGCTTTGGCGTGCCGCGAGAATGGCCGCCAACATGCCGAATGCGAGCAGCATGCCGCCGCCTCCAAAATCACCAATGAGATTGATTGGCGGGGTCGGTTTTTGACCGGCGCGGCCCAATGCATTGAGCGTTCCCGCCAACGCGATGTAATTGATGTCGTGACCGGCCGTGTGCGCGAGTGGACCGCTCTGCCCCCATCCCGTCATGCGGCCGTAAACGAGACGTGGATTGTCGGCGAGCAAGACGTCCGGGCCGAGACCCAACCGCTCCGCCACGCCAGGGCGAAAGCCCTCGATGAAGCCATCGGCATCTGCGATCAATTCACGTACGCGCGCCACGCCTTCAGCGGTTTTCAAATCCAGACACAGACGCGTACGTGAACGCGTCAAGACATCCGTGGGATCGGGTTGCGCACCCGTACGCTCGATCCGAATCACCTCGGCTCCGTGGTCGGCCAGCATCATCGCGGCAAACGGCCCAGGCCCGATGCCAGCGAGTTCGACGACTTTCAGGCCGTGCAATACGCCGGCGGTTTCAACTCGAGACTGTTGTGCGAATTTCAACGCAACTCCGTAAAGGGTTAACAGTCAATTTTCTTGACTAAGTATCGACTAATCGTTCGTCTGCTGCAACACGTGTCGATGCCTACCCGCACATCGCGATCGACACTCCGTAAAGACCCCATTCCTGGGAACCAAACTCGTCATGCCGGGATTTATTTGTCAACTTACTTGACGTTATATTCGCGCCGTACTAACGTTTCAAGCATCGAAACTACCGGCATTTGTCGTCGCTCGAGGAGTATGACCTTGACGCAATCCACCGCAACGCAGATCAAGGCGCCCGCCACCGGCGACCTGCTGCGTACCGCACTGCGACAGATCGCAGCATCGGTCGCGATCGTCACGACACACGGCGCAGCAAAACCCATTGGCATGACTGCGACCTCGGTGTCGGTCATTTCCCTGTCGCCGCCGTCCTTGCTCGTTTGCATCAACCGCGCGTGTCAATTGCACGCGGCAATTCTCGAACAGCAAAGTTTTCGCGTGTCTTATTTGTCACCGTCGCAAGCGGACATCGCCACGGCGTTTGCTGGCGGGCGGCCGCAGGAGGAGCGCTTTCTCGTCGGCTCCTGGGATTTGCATGCCGATCTCGGCCCTGCACTTCGATGTGCATTGGTGGACATGGGTTGCCGGCTCACGAACCACGTCGACCTCGGCACCCATACGATCTTCATCGGGACCGTAGAAGACACGAAATTTCGTAGTGGCCAGCCGCTCATTTATCGCGACGGTCACTATTGCAAGACTGCGTAACGCAATTAGAAAGGACTGACGCCCGCCGTCGGTCACTTTGCGATTTCTCAGGCGCACAAACCAGAACGCCGATCCATGAGATCGGCGTTCTTCGTTACCGCTTCGATTCTGGCGAGGTTCGCATCAAAAATTGAAGCGCGACTGCAGGCTGATATTGCGCGGCGGATCAACCGAAGCAATACGCGCATCCGGGTCGAGGAACGTATTGGCCAATCCGCCCGCTCCGCCGAAACCATTCGTCACCTCATTGGTGAGATTGTGGCCGACCAAAGCGACTTCCCAACGACCATCTGCAGCACCGAAGCTCACGCGTGCGTCGAGCTTCGTATAGGCGTCCTGCGCGGTCACCGGATCCGCCGTGAACTCGCGGTACGAGTCACCCGCATAACGCGGTGACACCACGCCCGTCAAAAGCCAATCGTTACCGATCGGAATGCTGGCACTCAGATTGACCGACGCGGAAAGCCGCGGTGTGAACGCCAAACGCTTACCGGACAGATCGCAGCTTCCTGGCACGGTGCCATCCGGTACCTGCAGCGGATAACACGGACCCGAGGTGAACTCGACGTACTTCGCTTCGGGCATCCACGCCAAGCTGCCATCGACGCTGAAGATCGAAGATAGGGCGAAGCGAAACTCGGCTTCGAGTCCCGCCACGCGTGCCTCCGGCGCATTGCCGGTAAAGATTTGCGCGACGAGCGAACCGTTCGTGGGGATCTGCGATGTCACCTGCAGATCATCGTATTGGGTATAGAACGCGGCGAGATTGAGATAGCCGAGCCCAGGGAATGTGAGTTTCGTACCGATCTCGTACGAGGTGGCGATTTCGGGATCGAACTCGAAACCATCCTGCGTGGCGTTACCGATCGCGCCTTGGAAGCCGCCGCTCTTCGAACCCTTGCTGAAGCTGCCGTACACCATCGCGTTGCGACTGAACTCGTATTGCACCGACACCGCCGGATCGAAACGGTCGGCACTGAGGTCATCGACGATGTCCAAGGCTAAATCGCCAATAAAATCAGTCGCAGCAAACGGGCCACCAAAACGCAAATAACGCGCATCCTTGCTTTCTCGCGTGTAGCGACCGCTCGCATTCAACCGCCAGTTATCTGTCATGAACCACGTGATTTGCGCGACGGCGGAGTACACCTCGCTGTCCTGAATGAATTCACGATAGGTGCTGGCAGGTGGTGCGAACAGCACACCTGTCGTGCGTTGCTCGAATAGATCGGCCTGCGAGTAATACGCGCCGAGCACGTAACGCAGCTTGCCTTCATCCGGAGAGATCCACCGGAATTCCTGCGAGATCTGATCGAAATCCTGGTTGAACACCGCGGTCGCGAAATGACCCTCGTAGAAATCGGCATCAACCAGGCTGTCGTTCACGAACGCGGAGTAGCCGGTGATGGATTGAAACTGATGACCGCCGAGATTGACGTCGAACTGCAACGTGGCGATGTCCGAGTCCAGATCATCGTTCTCAGGGCCGGTGAGCAGGTACGTTTCTTTCGTAAAATCCATGAAGTAGCCGTGTGCCGGGCTGTACACCTGCATCGGGATTCCGTTCATGTCGATGTTTGCGTTCTCGTACTTGGCCGTCACTGCAACCGGCCCGCCGTTATCGAACACACCCGTGATACGTGCGATCGCCTCTTCGCGCGCGGGATTGCCTTCTTTCACGTACAGATTGTCGATGTAACCATCGAGGTCCGAGTACTTACCGACGACTCGAAAACGCAAGCTATCGGATACGGGCAGATCCACACCGCCTTCGAGCGTCGGACCTTCGAAATCGAAGTTGTATTGCGCGTTGAAGTAGCCGCCGAACTCGGTGCCGGGCTTGCGCGTCACGATGTTGATCGCGCCAGCACTGGTATTTCTGCCCACCAACGCGCCTTGCGGGCCACGCAGGATTTCCAGGCGTTCGATATCGAGAAACGGTGCAGAAAACTGCCGTGCGTTACCGCCGTAGATCCCGTCGACGAACATCACTACGGATTGATCGAGCGAAGGACTGCCGGGGGCGGAGCCGATGCCGCGCATGACAATGAGATCCGCCGCAGGCGATTTCGCGATCGTCAAGTTCGGCACTAGCGGCGCGAGCTGTTCAAAATTACTAATCGAGCGGGTCTGCAATGTCTCGCCGGTTACAACTGCGAGCGATATCGGCACATCTTGCAGACGCTCCGCGCGGCGTTGCGCCGTCACCACGATCTCTTCCAGACCCGTCGTCGCCGCTGGCGGCGCAGCTTCTTGTGCGACGACGGGTTGCACCGCCGCAATGGCGGGCAGAGCGATCGCCCATACCCATGGATTCCCGTTAGAACGCATATCCCCCCCCCCGACAACTCAGTTGATAGATCGACGCTTGCGCTTTTTCTGAACCGACTCGTGAACGCGATGTTGCGAACTTGTCTGCTCCGATCTAGATTGTCAAGAGTGTTGACAACAATGGCGCCGCTGAGGGGAGAATGTTTTCGTCGCCTACGTCTGCGTGCAGTCATGTGGCACCGCAATGTGAATTCGCGTGCGCGTAACATGAGTCGCGCCGCTTGCGCGCCTCCACAGTGACTGCGAACAGCGTCCACGAACGTTACGCTTCAGGGGAAAGTCTTTGCCGACGCATTCCGATTCGCGCGCCGCCACTCGCGCGCCTCAAGGTGGTCCCTACGCCTGGTACATCGTCGTACTGCTGAGCGCCGCCTATCTGCTTTCGCTCGTTGACCGAATCCTGATCGGACTGCTGATCGAGCCGATCAAGAGCGAGATGCTCCTGAGCGATACACAAATTGGATTGCTCGTCGGTTTCGGATTCGTGCTGTTCTATACGACGCTCGGCATTCCACTCGGAACGCTCGCGGACACACGCAATCGCCGCAATCTCATCGTCGCGGGTTTGTTCGTATGGACGCTGGCCACAGCAGGCTGCGGCTTGGCGCCCGGTTTCATCTGGCTGCTGCTGGCTCGAATGATGGTCGGCGCGGGTGAAGCAGCGTTATTTCCTTGCGCGATCTCGACGTTTACCGATCGCTTTCCGCGCGCGAAGCTCGGCATGGCGATGAGTATTTTTTCGTTCGGCGCACTCGCAGGTATGGGGCTTGCGATGGCCGGAGGCGGTGAATTGCTGCGCTGGGCCACCGATCCCAACACGCACATGTCGTTTTTTGGTTTCGAGTTGCACGGCTGGCGGCTCGTCTTCGTGATCGTCGGTGCAATTGGAATTCCGCTTGGCCTCTTGATCTTGCTGACCGTTCGCGAGGCGCCACGCATCCACGCACCGCCGGTTCCACCACGCATCACCGAACTGCTGCGCGCATTCGCTGCGCAGCCGCGCGCTTACGTCGGTTTATTTCTCGGCTTCGGACTGCAAGTGCTCTCGACTTACATTCCGATGACGTGGGCCGCACCTTTTTATCAACGCACGTTCGGGTTAAGTCCGCAGGTCATCGGTTGGTCGCTCGGTGCAATTTTTGCGATTGCTGGCGGCGTGGGCTTGATGATCGGCGGTCGCTGGTCGGATTCGCGCGCCGCGCGCGGCATCATCGAATCGCCAGTCGATATCCTGTTGTTCTCCATTCCGATGCAACTGCCGCTGATCCTCATCATCTTCGGCGCGGACTCACCGACGCTGTCGTTGCTCGCATTGGCGGGACTGCTGATCGTCGCTTCGATGTATGGTGGCTTGCAGGGCACGACCGTACGACTCATGAGCCCGCCGGGAATGCAGGGCCGCTTGATGGCGGTGTATCTGTTCGTCGTTACGCTCGTCGGCATGGGCTGTGGACCGCTCGCGGTCGGGGCGTTGAGCGAACATGTTTTCGACGGTTCACGCGCGCTCGGTTATGCGATGGGCGTCGTCATGGCCGTTTCCATCATCGCGGCCGCCTGCGTGCTCCTGTTCGCGCGCCCGGACATGCGCCAGACCATGTTGGCCGTCCGCCAGCGCGAACTCGGTGGCGCCGCACCCGAACCCATGAGGTACGAATCACATGAACTTCAACCTTCCCGCTGAGCTCGTCGCCTATCTCGCCGAGCTCGATGAGTTCATCGAACGCGAGATCCGCCCGCTCGAACAGCAGGACGACAACATTCGCTTCTTCGATCACCGTCGCGAATGGGCGCGCACGGATTTCGACCGCGGCGGTTTACCAAGACATGAATGGGAAGCGCTGCTCGCCGAAGCCAAGCGACGTGCTGATGTTGCCGGCCACTTACGTTTCGCACTTCCGCGCGAGTTCGGCGGGCGCGATGGTTCGAATCTGTGGATGGCCGTCATTCGCGAGCATTTCGCCGCCAAGGGACTGGGGCTGCACAACGACTTGCAGAACGAGCATTCGATCGTCGCCAATTACCCGCAGGTCTTGATGTTTCGGGATTTCGGCACGTCGGAACAGCAACAGGAATTCATCGCCGGCATTCTCGACGGATCGCGATCGATTCCGTTCGGGTTGACCGAACCGGAGCACGGCTCCGATGCGACACACATGGAAACGACCGCAGTGCGCGAATCGCGCAATGGACGCGCCGGATGGCGCATCGATGGCATGAAGATGTGGACCACCGGCATGCATGTAGCGACGCATGTGATGGTGTTCGCGCGCACCTCAGGCAAAGCGGGTGATGCACAAGGCATCAGTTGCCTGTTGGTCCCGGCGAATGCGGAAGGCGTCGTCATCGAGGAATACCTGTGGACCTTCAACATGCCGACCGATCATCCGCGCGTGCGCTTCGATGGCGTGTGGATTCCCGAAGACGCGATCCTCGGCCAAGAAGGCGATGGCCTGGCGGTGGCGCAGCACTTCGTGCATGAAAACCGAATTCGCCAAGCCGCTTCATCACTGGGCGCCGCGGACTACTGTTTACGCGAAAGCGTGCGCTATGCGCGCGAGCGCAAACCTTTCGGCAAGGCCTTGGCGACGAACCAAGCGATTCAATGGCCGCTCGTCGAGATCGCAACACAAATCGAAATGCTGCGTTTGCTGATTCGCAAGACGGCATGGGAGATGGATTCGATGCCGAAGACCGAGGTGGCGATCCATCTCACCGACAAGGTCAGCATGTGCAATTACTGGGCGAATCGCTTGGTGTGCGAAGCCGCAGACACGGCAATGCAAGTGCACGGAGGTATCGGTTACTCCCGGCACAAACCGTTCGAACACATCTACCGACACCACCGTCGCTATCGCATCACCGAAGGCTCCGAGGAAATTCAGAAACGCCGCGTCGCTGCCCATCTCTTCGGCTTCGTGAATCGAGCGAAGCGTTAGTAACGAACACTCGAGCGAGATGAAAATGAGTGCACGAGCCTACGATGTGATCGTCATCGGCGCGGGCGGCGCCGGATTGAGCGCCGCGTTGGAGGCCGCGCGCGCCGGTGCGCGTACGCTGCTCGTCGAAGCCGCCGCAGCGATCGGCGGCTCCACGGCTCGCAGCCAAGGCGTGTTCTATGCTGCCGGTACGCGCGTACAAAAGGCGCGCGGCATTACGCATGACAACAGTGAGGCGATGTATCGCTACTACTGTCACATCAATCAAATGCGCGTGGAGCCTGATCTCGCCCGCCAACTCTGCGAGCAGGCGGAACCGGCACTGGAATGGTTGATGTCGTTGGGAGTCGAATATCCGCCCGCGGATTTGTATCAATCGTGCGTCGATGCGGTGCCACGCGGTCACTTGCCGAAAGGCTTCGGTGCACAGACGTGCAATCGCATCGCTGCCGCCTTGCAGGCACTGCCAAATGCGCAAGTGCTACTGAATACGCGCATTCGTGAATTGCTCATCGCTAACGATGGCTCGGTGAATGGAGTCGTGCTCGATGACGAAGCCGTGCGATGTGGTGCGGTCGTGATCGCCAGCGGCGGTTTCGGTCACAACAAAGCGCTGCTGCAGCAGTACTACCCGAGCGTTGCAGCGGCCGGTGACTGGGTCTGGACGATCTCCGCGCCCGATTGTCGCGGCGATGGCATTTACTTGGGCCAGCAAGCCGGTGCCGCGCTGCAAGGCTTCGATCAAGGCCTGATCGGTTCCGCCGCTAATTTCGACAAGAGCATCGAGTTCGGCCGTCCGCCCTGGCTCGTCTATGTCAATCGCGAAGGCCGCCGCTTCGTCAATGAAGGCATGGTGCACTACCTCGTGCATCCAGCGATGTTGCGACAGACCGGCGGCAGTTGCTTCGCTGTCTTCGATGAGGCGGCCCGCCACGCACTGCGCGCACCGGACAGCGAGTTCTATGCCGGACGCACGAATCACTGGTCGGCCGACAACATCCTGAAGATGGTCGACGCCCGCAAGGTGCATTGCTGCGACACGTGGGAAGAACTCGCTTTCAAACTCGGCATCTTCAATCCGCCCGCACTGGCGAACACGATCGCGCAATACAGCAGCGATGCCGACCACGGCCACGACCGCAAATTCTTTAAAGATGCAGCGTTACTGCGCCCGATGCGCCAAAAGCCGTTCTACGGCTTGGAGCTGCGCATGGCCGCGGTCTACATGACGTTCACCGGCCTTCGCATCGATCGCACCGCCAATGTCATGAGCGAAGCAGAAGCACCGATCGGCGGACTCTATGCAGCCGGCGAAGCCACCGGCAACGTCCTCGGCGAGCAATACATCGGCGGAGGCATCTCCGTCGCGAACGCCATTGTGTATGGACGCATCGCGGGCCAAAGCGCGGCGGCATTGGCGTTGTCTTGAGCTCGGACTCTGCCCACGACGAGTGCAGGTTTCGATGCGGCGTTCGCCTGTCCGACTCGAAGTCCGCACCCACACCTCGATGGCTCTGCTGCCGGCGAAGAACAATGTGTGGGACACCGTCACGAGGCCAACTTTCGGCAAAGCATCGCGAGCGGATGCTCGAGACTCGAGTAATCCACGCTGTCTAGGGACAACTGGCCGGTTCGGTCTTGCACAAACGATCGCGCACTTCCTCCACCCAGCTCACGACGCTCGGTGGCGGATCGGGGAGCAGCGCCAGGAGTTCTTTCGCGCGCGCGGACGACACCTGCGCGCCGGCATCATCACCCGTGGCGAGCCGTGCATCCGCCAGCGTTGCGTGAATGGATGGATGAAAGCGATTGGGTTCGGTGTACACGCGATCAGCAATGACAGCTCCTTCTTCGGCGTACGTGAGCGCCGTGTTCGCGTCGCCCGACTTGAGCGAGAGCCGCGCAATGTTCGAAAGCGGCACGATGACCATCGGGTGATCGTCGCGGAACACCTTCCGTCGCATGGCCAACGATTCGCGATGCATTGCGAGCGCCTGCTGCATCTCGCCACGCTCTTCATGCAGCAGGACGTGGTTGTTGTAGATGATCGCGAGATCTGGACTCCGTTCGGGAAATAGTTGTCGATACGCCGCGGCGGCTTCGCGGTAGTACTGATCGGCACGATCAGGGTCCTCGACGCCGTGCAACGCATGCGCGAGGTTGCTGAGAGCGCCGGCGTGGTCGAACGGCGCAAGCGAAGCCTGTGCCAACGCGAGCTGCAGCAGTCGTTCCGAGTCGGGGTAGCGTTCCTGTTGCAGATACAAGTCCCCAAGATTGCCAAGCGGCTTCGCGTAGAGGGGATCGGCTCGCTGCGCGTTCGCTTCGAGCGCATCGATCACGCGCTTGTAATCCGTTTCGGCCTCCGCAAAGCGGCTCTGCTCGACTCGCAGTCCGGCGATTCCCTCGATCACACGTAGCGTGCGGACATCCTGAGCGCCGAACGCCGCGATGCTTTCCTCCATCGCGCGAGCGAGTTGAACCTCCGCCTGCTCCAATCGATATCGAGCGGCCATGCTGGAGCCGATGCCGAAGCGAAGCTCCGCCGTGAGATCCGGGCGATTGGCGAAGCGTTCGTCGGCGCTGATGCCATGCGCCAAGGTCCCATAGGGGTATTCCGGATATGCGTGAGCACTGATCGGGGACACTTGCCCGTTGCTCCAACGAAACCCTGTGGTCTGGGTGCGGCGAGTACCTCCACCGGGCCCGATCGGCCAACCTACGACGACCGAGCCGTCTGCGGAAACACCGCTGGCCTCACTCGTCGCATCCTCTCCGCCCAAGAGCGCGCCTAGCCCCTGAAACGTCTGGGCCTGAACCAGCGGAACGAAGCACAACAGCGAGGCGAGCGCCCCGATCAAACGGTACGTAGCAATCACTCGAATATCCCCAAGACCAGAACGCTCACTTCGGAGCTTGGTGCACGTGTTCAGTGCGGTCTGGGGTTAACGCGACATCGGTGAGTAATAAGGCTCATCCGGAAGGCACAAGGGCACCCGCCATCGGGCGGCATCAGCGCTGGTGCTCTGGCGATCGATCAGACATTGGCACCCGTCGATTGGACATCCACGTGTTCAGGCCGACGCAGCCGCGCCGAAGTACTTCTTCTTTGAGCCGCGCCAGCAGAAGAATGGTGGCCAGGGGCGGAATTGAACCGCCGACACGCGGATTTTCAGTCCCGCAAAGTGGCTATTCGCTCGCGTTCCGAAATTCTAATCTGGCCTAGCAAATCATAACTAGATCAATAAGATACGCTCGAAAAACGTATTCCAGCCTCTACCCGCGGGGTACCATGGATTCCTAAGAAATTGCTAACTAGCTGCTAACTTAGGATTCAAAGAAGTGCCTCAGTTTGGTCATCAGTTTGAATTAGTTAAAAACGAA
>CAZIXV010000095.1:0-12189 GCA_964543105.1 uncultured Steroidobacteraceae bacterium | reverse complement strand
CTCATCCAGCGTAGCGAGCGCATCCAAATCAGCAGGCTGTGCCGTTGAGTCATCTACCCACTCGCGTAGCCGTTCGCTGCCGTTGATGACATCGATGGCGAGGCGGTCGTGTACATATTCATAGGGGAAATCGCGCCACAGCGCGTAGTGCGGATAAAGACGCCGGATGGCTTTGAACGCGAGCGTTTGTAGCCGCCACGGGCGAAAAGCGGCGTGATCGTACGCAGCGCCTTCGGTGTGAATTTGAATGCCGGCGCAGAGCTCGCCTGAGTGTTTGTGAAACGTCGGTTCGAACCAGCAAGGTCTGAGCACGCAACCGCGCAACCACTCCGGTGCGAGCTTGTGCATCTCTTCGAGTATTCGGTTCGCGTCGAGATCGGGTGCGCCAAACAGTTCGAGCGGGCGCGTCGTGCCTCGGCCTTCAGAGAGTGTCGTGCCTTCGAGCATCACCGTGCCGGCATAGGCACGCGCCATCCACAGATTGGGCGCATTGGGGCTGGGATTGATCCATACACGTTCAGCAAGCGGCCAGCCAAATCCAGGCGCCGCGTCGGGCCGCCAGCCTTGCATTGCGATCACTTTGTAATCGACATCGAGTTTGAAGTGCTGCACGAACCAATGTGCCAACTCACCAAGCGTCAGCCCGTGACGCATCGGTAATGGCCCCGCGCCGACGAAGCTTTCCCAGCCGGCGCGTAACGTGAGTCCTTCGATCGGTCGGCCGGCGGGATTGGGGCGATCGAGAATCCACACCGTCTTGTGGTGCTGCGCGCCGGCTTCGAGCACATACAGCAGCGTCGTGATGAACGTGTAAATACGGCAGCCGAGATCCTGCAAATCCACGAGCAGAACATCGAATGTATCCAGCATCGCGGGCGTCGGGCGGCGCACTTCGCCGTACAGGCTGAAGACCGGAATGCCATGCACTGGGTCATCGAAGGTCGGTGATTCGACCATGTTGTCTTGCTTGTCGCCTCGCAATCCGTGTTGCGGGCCGAAGGCGGCCGTGAGGCGCAGTGACTCAAGTGCCGCCAGCGCATCGAGTGAATGTCGCAGATCCGTTGTCACTGAGGCGGGATGCGCAAGTAACGCGATGCGCTTGCCCTGCAGCTCTCGTTGCAGCACTGCATCGTGCAGCAATCGATCGATGCCGAACGTGGTGGACGTCATGATTGAACTCGAGCAATGAGGCGCCGAAACCCTTCAGTCCATCCGGCGGCGTCATGGAAGTCTGGTTTGGCTTGCGGATGAGTGAGCGCCCAGTAGCTGAGCGAGCCGTGCACATCTTCGATGACGGCCGAAAGGCCGATGGCCGCATCGAAGCGCAGCGATTTCATGCTGATGACGGCTTCGAGCGTGAGCACGTCTGCGCTGATCTGGCAGCGAATCACAGGCGGTTTCAGCATGTTGAGCGGCTGCATGCCGAGTCGATAGCTATCGAAGGAGTAAGCGGCCCAGGCGGAGGAGGGCGAGAAATTCAGCTCGACGTAACGCTCTGCGCCTTTTGGCTGCACGAAGGCCTCGAAGCAGGTATGACGCCACAGGTCGTCGGCGCGCAGCTTCGGGCCCGCCTTGGGAATCGCGAGTTCGCGCAGATCGCCGCGTACGGTGTAGCGAAACGACAGCGCGTCGGTGGCGAGAATGAGCGCAACCGCCTCGATTTCGATGGCGGGCGCAGGGTGGCTTGCGGCGGGTGTGAGGCGTGGAAACTCCATGCGCGGATTGTAGATCGAAGCCCTCCGCTTCTCGCAGCGTGACTTCTATACCGGACGCGGACGGTTGGTGATGTAGATGCCGGCGGCGACGAGGATGAGCGCGACCAGCAAGCGCCAGCTCACCGGCTCATCGAGCAATGTGGCGCCGGCGATGACACCAAATACGGGCGTTAGAAACACGAAGGAGGCCACGCGCGATGCAGGGTAGTGCTTGATATACCAGAACCAGGCGACGTAGCTGGCGAACGCCACGATGATGATCTGATAGGCAAGGGCGCTCCACACCAGCGGTGTCATCGCGAACATACCGGGTTCGTCGATCGCCCATGACGCCGCAATGAGCGCGACGGCGGATACCACCAGTTGATACATCAGCGTGCGCTCGGGTTCGATGCGCGCGAGCCGCGTGGCTTTCACGAGCACGGTGGTCGCGCCCCAGGCGAGCGCAGCAGCGAGCACCATCGCATCGCCCATCAGCATATCGAGCGTCGGTGCGTGCAGCCCGTCGCTGAACGCAAGCGCCACACCCGCGAAAGCCAGCACGAGGCCGATCGTCTTCGGCAGGGTCAAACGATCGTTTGCGAGTACGAGGTGCGCGCCGAGCGCGACGAAAAATGGTGAGGTGTTGAGGAAGACGACACTGCGCGCCGCTGTGGTGTATTCAAGGCCCCAGTACAGCAGCAAGAATTCCAGTGCGAAGAGCGCGCCCGCGGCGAATCCTGCGGCAGCGGTCCCATCATCACGCAACAAACGAATGCCGCGGTACTTGCACCAGGCAGCGACGAGCAGCGCGGCGCCCGCGGAGCGCAAGCCGGCATGCAACACCGGTGAGATGCCGGCGTTGCCGACTTTGATGGCGACTTGCCCAAGCCCCCAAAGCGCGCAAATGCCGATGAGACCGAGGGCGGCGGCAACGCTCAATGAGTCGTGATGTTTCAGATGCCTTCCTCTGATTTCTGTCATGCAGTCCAATCGCGTCGAGAAATGTCACGCGCTTGCAGCTGCTACATCAAAAAAGCCTGCCCGCATCAAGCCGCTGTATAGTTGCCCGGCCACGTCGGATGCGTCGCAAGAGCGGTCTGCGGTGGCCATAAAAAACAGCACACTGGGGGATGCGATGACGGAAGCTGTAAACGAGAGCGTCGAATCAACAGCGTCACCACACAAGGGCCGCATTGCCGATAAATCATTCGTCGGCAGCGCGTATGCGAAATACGTGTTGATCGTGCTGACGATCGTCTACGTATTCAATTTCGTCGATCGCCAGATCATTTCGATTCTCGCCGAGGATATCAAAGCCGATCTCAATGTCACCGACGCCGATCTCGGCATTCTCTACGGCACGGTGTTCGCGGTTTTCTATGCGTTGTTCGGTATTCCGCTCGGGCGCCTCGCCGATGTGTGGGCGCGCAAAACGATGATTGCCATCGGCTTGTTTTTCTGGAGTGCGATGACCGCGTTGTCAGGTACCGCACGCTCGTTCGGCGCCTTGCTCGGCTATCGAATTGGTGTAGGTGTGGGCGAGGCAAGCGCGAGCCCTGCGGCATTTTCGATGCTGTCGGATTACTTCAGTCCGAAGCAACGCGCGACCGTGATGGCGATCTATTCCAGCGGTGTGTACATCGGCGGCGGAATCGGACTTGCGATCGGCGGTGTCGTGCTCGACACCTGGCATGCGTGGTATCCCGATCCGGCCACTGCGCCATTCGGCCTCAAAGGTTGGCAAATGGCGTTCTTGCTCGTCGGCATCCCCGGCCTCTTGATGGCGCTGTGGGTGCATACGCTGCGCGAGCCGCTGCGCGGCATGAGCGAAGGTTTGACCGTCAAGTCAGAAGCCCATCCGTTCGCGGCCACCTGGCGCGAGTTGATGGGTGTGCTGCCGGTACTGAATTTCTTCAATCTGATCATCAATAAAGCCAGCGGCAAGACCATCGCGATGAACCTCGTCGCATTGGCGATCATCGTTGCCTGCAGCTGGTTGCTTCACCAATGGATGCCGAGCATCGTGCAGTGGACTGCGATGGGCATCGGCGTGTATTGCACCTTTACCTGGGCGCAGGCGCTGGCGCTGCGTTCACCGCTGGTGTTCGAAGCGATCTTCAAGAATCGCACCGTGATGCTCACCTGTGTCGCCTTCCCGTGCATCGGCTTCGTCGGTTATGGCAGCAACTTCTTCGCCGTACCCTATTTGCTGCGTGCGCATGAGGTGAGCCATGCGGAGATCGGCACGGTCATCGGACTCACGGCCGCCGTCGGCGCGTGGCTGGGAATTTCGATCGGCGGGTATGCAGCCGACAAATTGAAAGCGCGCTGGGAGCACGGCCGTCTGCTCGTCGGTCTGTTCTGTATCGTCATGACGCTGCCGTTCGCTGCAGGCGTGTATTTCGCTGAAAGCCTGGCTGTCGTTTATGTCTGTAATTTCTTCGTGATGTTCTTCAGCCCGATGTACATCGGGCCTGCCACCTCGACCGTGAACGATCTCGTGCCGCCGCAAATGCGTGGCACGGCCTCGGCGATCTACTTGATGATGATGACGTTCATCGGTCTGGCGATGGGTCCGTTCACGATGGGCCAAATCAGCACGGCGTATGCCAAGACGGGCATGGATGTCGGTCTCGCACTGCGCTTCGGTGTGGCCTGGGGCTATCTGATGCTGGCGGTGGCTGCGGTGCTCATCATCGCCGCGTGTTTCTCGATCCGCCGCGATAAGCAACGTGCTGCGGCGCTGGCCGCCGCTTCGGCGACGAGTGTGACGCCAGGGGCGCATTAGGTTGGCGCTGGCGCTTAGCGCTTAGCGCTCGGGGCTTGGGTAAGGAACGGAGACCTGTCTCTCTCTGCCCACGCGCCAAGCGTTACCCCGCAGGCTTTTTCGCCTCTAGCTCCGACCAGCGCTCGAACTTCTGTTCGAGCTCCGCCGCGATGCGCTCGGCTTCCAGCCGGTCGGCTTTCATCTGCTCCGCGCCGACTCGGTGGTAGTCGCCCGCGCTCATTTGCTCGGTGAGCTCCGTCTGACGCTGCTCCAGCGCTTCAATCTCCTGTGGTAGCGACTCGAGTTCGCGCGTTTCCTTGTAGCTCATTTTCACGGGGCTGGATTTGCGCACCGACTCTTTACGTGGCGCGCTGGGCGTACTTGCAACCGGCGCCGGCGGCTTGCGCTGCTGCAGCCAATCACTGTAGCCGCCCACATACTCCTGCCATTTGCCGCCGCCTTCGGCCACGAGCGTTTGCGTGACCACGTTGTCGAGGAAGGTGCGATCGTGACTGACGAGCAGGAGCGTACCGGGATAGGTCTGCAGCGTGTCTTCGAGTAATTCGAGCGATTCGATGTCCAGATCGTTCGTCGGCTCGTCCATGACGAGCACATTCGCCGGACGTGCGAACAAGCGCGCCAGCAATAAGCGGTTACGCTCGCCGCCGGAAAGCGCCTTGACGGGTGAATTCGCGCGCTGCGCCGGAAACAAGAAATCCGCGAGATAGGTGATGACGTGTTTGCGCGTGTTGCCGATCTCGATCCAATCCGAGCCTGGACTGATGGTCTCGATGACCGATTTGTCGGGGTCGAGCTGTTCGCGCAATTGATCGAAATATGCGACCTGCACATTGGTGCCGAGGCGGATCGTTCCGGCGTCGGGTTCGAGCTGACCGAGAATCAATTTGATGAGCGTGGACTTGCCTGCGCCATTGGCGCCGATGAGCCCGAGGCGATCGCCGCGCTGCACACGCAGCGATAAGTTCTTCACCACGACGCGCTCGCCAAAGGCCTTGTCGACGTTTTCCAATTCCGCGACGAGTTTCCCCGAGCGTTCGCCCGCCTCGAGCGTGAGTTTCACATCGCCCATACGTTCGCGCCGCGCCGCACGCGCTTCACGCAACGCCTCCAAACGCCGCACGCGGCCTTCGTTGCGGGTGCGGCGCGCTTCGATGCCGCGCCGGATCCACACTTCTTCCTGCGCCCAGAACTTATCGAATTTGCGATTGACGACTTCTTCGTCCGCGAGTTGCTCGCGCTTGCGTGTCTCGTAAGCAGCGAAATTTCCTGGGTACGAGCGCAGCCAACCGCGATCGAGCTCGACGATGCGGGTCGCGACGCGATCCAGAAAGCGGCGGTCGTGGGTGATGACGATGCACGTGGGCCCATTGATTAACAAATCTTCAAGCATCGCGATGCCGTCGATGTCGAGGTGATTCGTCGGCTCATCGAGCAACAAAAGTTTGGGTTCGAGCGCCAGCGCAAGCGCGAGCGCCGCGCGTTTGCGTTCACCGCCTGAGGTCGTCTCCGGCGCGCGTTCGCCGTTCACTTCCAGGCGTTGCATGAATTCGCTGAGCCTCGCTTCGCGGCGCCAACGATCACGTTCATCCGCAATGGATTCGAAGCGGCCGCGTAAGACGAGGCTGTCGCGAATGGTTGCTGACGCAGGCAATTGCGGTTCTTGTTCGACGAAAACCGGGGTGAGGTTGCCTTCCAGTGCAAGCTCGCCATCGTCGAGCGATGCAAGTCCGGCGATGACTTTCAGCAGCGTCGATTTGCCGGTGCCGTTGCGGCCGATCAAACCGATACGCTCACCTTCCTGGACGATGAGTTGAGCGCGATCGAGCAGGGGATGCAGTCCGTATGCGAGCTCGGCGTCGCGAAGGGTGATCAATGGCATGGGAACGAAGAACCGGGTCAGCGTGAGCGAAGCAGCATGATAGCCGTTCCCGCCTGCGGCGCCGCCGTAACATCGCCGACGTGGCTTGCTACACTGCGCGCCGCGGTCGATTGCTGCGTCATCTATAAGAATTCATGCATCGCATTCATCTGGCTCGACTTGGCCTGCCAGGCTTGTGCTTTAGCATCGCTGTGCTTCTTGGTTGCACGAGTGAGGACTCGACGGACGTATCCGGCGCAGATGTCTTGCCCGTCACGGCTGTGAGCGTCGCACTCAAAGAGGTGCCATTCGTCGTCGAGACCGTCGGCCGTGCCGAAGGCTCCAAGGCCGTGGAAGTACGGGCGCGCATTACGGGCATTCTGGAACAGCAGACTTACAACGAAGGCGAGACGGTCAAAGCCGGACAAGTGTTGTTCAAGATCGATCCCGCGCCCTTCGAAATTGCGCTTCAACATGCGCGCGCTGCCGTGGCGCAGGAGAGCGCACGTCATGAGCAAGCCAAGCGCAATGCCGAGCGTCTGAGCGGCTTGGCAAAACAGAACGCAGTGAGTCGACGTGTCGCCGATGACGCGCAAAGCGAGCTTGACCACTCAGAAGCTGCCTTGCTCGCCGCCCAAGCCAATGTGCGCGAGGCCGAGCTGAATCTCTCGTATACGCAAGTCACCGCGCCGATTGGCGGCATCAGCGGACGCGCGTTGCGTTCGGAAGGCAGCTTGTTGAATGCAGGCAGCGAGTCGGCATTGCTGACCACATTGACGCAGGCCGATCCGATGTGGGTGCGCTTTGCGTTGTCCGAATCCGAGTACGCCGCATTGCGCGCCGCAGAAAGCGCGAACCCGAAGATGCTCAGCGTCGCAGTGTTACATCGCAATGGCGAGGTGCGCTCGCCAGACGGGCGGCTCAATTTCACGGCATCGACGCTCGATGAATCGCTCGGCACCGTGCAGCTGCGCGCAGAATTCCCCAATCAGAAGCTCACCATGTTGCCGGGCGAATACGTGCGCGTGCGCTTGTCCGGTGGCTCGCGCAAGACGCTCACGGTGCCGCAACAAGCGGTGTTGCAGAATGCGAAGGGTCCTTTCGTGTGGGTGGTGCGTGGAGGCAAGGCGCAGCAGCAACAAGTCACCACCGCAGCATGGATCGGCGCCGAATGGGAAATCACTTCGGGATTGAATGCTGGCGATCAGGTGATCGTCGATCAATTGTTGAAGTTGGAAGTCGATCAGCCGGTCGAGGTGCAAGCGCAATCCGAGCTCACGCCGAGTGCGCATCGCCAGGCACGCGCCGATGCAGCGTCGCAGCCGAGCTGAGCCGTCATGATTTCCGATTTCTTCTTGAAGCGGCCGGTAGTCGCTGGCGTATGCGCGATCGTTATCGTGCTGGCCGGTATCGCCTCGTTCATCATTTTGCCGCTCGCGCAATATCCTGAGATTGCACCGCCTACGGTTGTCATCACTGCAAGCTATCCCGGCGCGAACGCAGAGACGATCTCACGCACGGTCGCCTCGCCGATCGAAGAGCAGCTCTCGGGCGTCGAGGGTTTGCTGTATTTCAATTCGAGTTCCGCGTCGAACGGTGCGCTGTCGATCACGGTGACCTTCGAGACGGGCATCGATGTCGACACCGCAATTTTCAACGTCCAAAACCGCGTGCGGCTGGCGGAGCCGCGCTTGCCGGAAGAAGTGCGCCGTAACGGCATTCTCGTACAAAAGCGCACGAACGAATTGCTGCTGTTCATCGCCTTGATCTCACCGGACAGCTCGTTGGATACGCTGGCGCTATCCAACTACGCGTCCATCAATCTCGTCGAAGAATTGAAGCGCGTGCCGGGCGTGGCGGATCTGTCGATTTTCGGGGCGCGCGATTACTCGATGCGCATCTGGTTGCAGCCGGACAAGATGTCGCAGCTCGGCGTGACGACATCCGAGGTCGCCACTGCATTGCGCGCACAGAACGCACAGTACGCAGCCGGCAAAGTGGGCGGTGAGCCTGCCGCGCCCGGGCAGATGCTGGCATTCACCGTGACTGCGACGGGCCGGCTCATCGAACCTGAGCAGTTCGGCGACATCATCATTCGAGCCGGTGGTCCCGCCGGTGTCTTGCGCATCAAAGACATCGCGCGTGTCGAGCTCGGCGCGCAGAACTACGAAGCCATGTCGATCCTCAACGGTCAGCCGATGGTCGGCCTCGGCATGTTTCTGCAAACCGGTGCCAATGCGCTCGATGTCGCTGAGGCAGCGAAGCGCAAACTCGAGGAGCTCAAGCAAAATTTCCCGCCGGGCATGGACTACGTCATCGGCGTCGATTCGACGGACTTCGTGAAGGCGTCGATCAATGAAGTCACGATGACGATCTTCGAGGCGGCGTTACTCGTCATCGCCGTCGTGTTTCTGTTCTTGCAGTCGTGGCGTGCAACGCTGATCCCATTCATCGCGGTGCCGGTGTCGTTGATCGGCACGTTTGCTGGGTTGTGGCTGTTTGGGTTTTCGGTGAATACGCTCACCCTGTTCGCGATCGTGCTGGCGATCGGTATCGTCGTCGACGATGCGATCATCGTGCTCGAAAACGTCGAACGCCTGATGCGTGAACAAGGGCTGCCCGCCCCGCAGGCAGCGCGCCAGGCCATGCACGAAGTCTCCGGCGCGGTCGTTGCGATCGTGCTCGTGCTGTGTTCCGTGTTCATTCCCGTTGCGTTCATGGGCGGGATCGCCGGTCAGCTATATCGCCAGTTCGCGGTCACCGTCGCCGTTGCCGTGGTCATTTCAGGCTTCGTCGCGCTGACGCTGACCCCCGTGCTATGCGCGCTGTTTCTGCACAAGGAGCACGAGGAAAAACTGCTGTTTCGTCCCTTCAATCGGGGCTTTGCCTGGCTGACGCAGCGTTTCCTCGGTTGGGTGCAATTCGTGCTCGCACATCGTGTCAAGGCATTTGCGATGTTCGGCGGGCTGATCGTGCTCGTGATCGTCTTGTTTCAAATCGTTCCCCGCAGTTTTCTGCCCAACGAAGATCAAGGCCAGATCATCGCCGCGGTGCAGTTGCCCGACGCCGCAACACTCGCGCGCACGCTCGAGGTGACGCGTCATTTGCGTGAACTGATTCAGGATGAGCCGGCGCTCGTGTACTTGTCTGCCGTGAATGGCGTCGATCTCATCGGTGGCGGCAACAAGACGAGCGCCGCCACGATGTTCCTGCGCATGCAGCATTGGGATGAGCGCGAATTGAGCGCCGATGAGTTCGCAACGATCGTCGAAGACGCAGGCGCCACTCTGTCGCAGGCGACAGTGCGGGCGTTCAGTCCAGCGCCGATTCGCGGTCTCGGCTCCGCGGGCGGTTTCGAGTTTTACGTGCAGGCGCGCGGTGAAACATCGACGAGTGAACTCGAACGCGTCACTTCGGAACTCGTGGGCAAGCTCAATCAGCATCCGCGGCTGGATTACGCCAACACCTTCTTTCGCGCAACCGTGCCGCAGTTGCGGGTGGATGTGGAACGCGAGAAGGCGATGGCGCTCGGCGTGTCGGTCGCGGACGTGTTCGAGACTTTACAAAGCACCATGGGCGCGCTCTACGTCAACGACTTCAACAAATTTGGTCGAACCTATCGCGTCCAAGTGCAGGCCGACGCGCCGTTTCGCGCGAAGCCCGAAGATCTTGGCAATGTCTATGTGCGCTCGCGCACGAGCGGCGCGATGATTCCGCTCAAGGCGCTCACCACGGTCACCGAGATCGTCGGTCCAGAACAGCTCGAACGGTTCAATGGATTCGTCGCCGCCAAAGTGCTGGGCAACGGTAATCGCGGCGTGAGTTCAGGTGAGGCCATTGCCATCGTGGACGGCGTTGCGCGTGAGGTGTTGCCGCAAGGGTTCGAACTGGCCTGGACGGGGCAGGCGTTTCAGGAACAGCGCACCGGAAACGCATCGATTTTCGCGTTCTCGGCGGCCATCGTCATGGTGTTCTTGATTCTCGCGGCACTCTACGAGCGCTGGCGATTGCCGTTCGCAGTCGTGCTCGCCGTGCCCTTTGCGATCGCCGGTGCGCTCGCTTTGGTCTGGCTGCGTGGAAAAGAGAACGACATCTACTTTCAGATTGGACTGGTCGTGCTGATCGGCTTGTCCGCAAAGAACGCGATTCTCATCGTCGAGTTTGCACAGCAAGGCTATCTTGCCGGTAAGAGCGCCATGGATGCTGCGGTCGAAGCAGCGCGGTTGCGCTTCCGTCCCATCGTCATGACTTCGCTGGCCTTCATGTTGGGCGTGGCCCCGCTTGCCATTTCGACGGGCGCAGGCTCGGCGGCCCGCCAATCGATGGGCACGGGCGTGTTTGGTGGTATGTTGATTTCAACGTTCGTCGCAACGATTTTCGTGCCGCTGTTTTTCGTGCTCGTGACGCGCTCGCGCCGCAACCAGGCGCCCGACCGTACTTCTAGCGATTAAGCAGACGTGCAAGTACGCGCTCGCGTCGAGCGGTACACTGCAGCGCTGGCGTGCCGCCGTTGCGGCGCGTGGCGCTCGCTTAGTATCGACAGGAGACCGACCCGCAGTGAAAGTCATCGCGAAGCCACTGCTATTCATCGTGACCCCGATCGCGTTGGGTTACGGTTTGTACGAGGGCTATAAGCTCGCGGGCGGCTTGGTGTTTCTGATGGCCGCGATGGTGTGTGTCATCGGTGCGGCGATGGGTTCGGTCGTCATGACGATTCGTCGCGAGCGCAGAATCGAACGCGACAAGCACGCCGCCGCGCCGACGTCGCCCGAAGAGAAGCACTGAGTGGAACGTCTACACTCTCTGCGGTGTTTGGCTCCAATGTGCGGAGCCCAAGCGAATCCGAAAACGAACTCCAAGGAGTAAAGCCATGTCTCGTGTATTCATTGCCATTGCCTGTGCCGTTGGCGTCAGCGCCTGTTCGCCCGATCCGCAGCCCGCAGGAGATGTCACTACGCCGCCAACCGTACAATCGCCTACGCCCGAACCCGCCGCCGCTGCCGCCTCCGTCTCGTTGGAGGCAACGCAAGGTCATGCGGCCAACGGCAGAATGAACTTGATGGCGGAAGCCTCAGGCGTGCGTATCAGCGGCACGATCGAAGGCTTGCAGCCGGATAGCGAGCATGGTTTCCACGTGCACGAAAACGGTGATTGCAGCGCGCCCGATGCGAGCAGCGCGGGCGGTCACTTCAATCCTGCTTCGCAACCGCACGGCCACCCCACCGCAGACGCGAAGCATCTGGGCGATATGATGAATCTGAGCGCCGATGCAGACGGTGTTGCACGCGTGGATGCGTTCATCGAAGGCGGTGAACTGCAAACCGGCCAGCCGGCGGATCTGCTCGGTAAAGCCATCGTCGTGCATGCGCAGCCCGACGACTATGAATCGCAGCCCTCGGGCAATTCCGGCGATCGCATCGCATGCGGAGTCATCGAGGCGGGCTGAGCTCGTGAGGTAGCTAGCCTGCTAGCTAGCTCCTCATAGTCCTCGTAAGAGCTGCGCTACACTGCCGCGCCATTTGCGGCGCGGAAAGTGTGCGCATGACAGCTGCTCTATTCGCCTTCCTGCATCACGTGGCGGCGTTCGTCGTGTTCGCCGCCTTGTTTGCCGAACTCGTCTTGATCAGAACCGCGTTCGACGCCGCGACCGCACGCGCCTTGCTGCGGGTCGATGCGATGTATGGTCTTGCGGCGCTGGCGCTCATCGTCTTCGGCGCCGTGCGGGTGCACTTCACGGAGAAGGGCGCCGCGTTCTATCTGCACAATGCAGCCTTTCTCATGAAGATCGCTTTGTTCATCGCGATTGGTTTGTTGTCAATCTATCCAACCCGCCGATTCATCGCCTG
>CAZIXV010000094.1:0-12257 GCA_964543105.1 uncultured Steroidobacteraceae bacterium | reverse complement strand
GTCGCAATGGATTGGACGAACACATCATGGCTGCCATCGATCGAGCGTTTGACGATGAGCCCGAGGTCGGTGACGACGATTAGACGCGCATCATTGAGATTGCCGCGCGCGTCGTTCCAATCATCGCCGCGGTACTCGAGCGGTCGATTGCGCTGCGGATCCCAGCCTTGCACGCGTATCAGGAAAATACCGCGTCGGTCGGTCGCGCCCGGTGCGTTGAGATATTCGCCGAGGTTCAAAGCCTCGTATTGCGCTTCGCTCGGATCCGCCGCGGCGAGCCGCACGATCTTTTCCTGCCGCTCGGTGATGTTCGCGACATCGAACGCCCAGTTGTTGAAATGTGGCGTTTCGAACGAACCGCTCGTCTGCGAGACGAGATGCTGCAATTGCCGCGGCAGCAAGCGGCCCACTTCGATGCGCATCGCAGGCACATTGCGTGCAACTAGCGACAGCGTTTTGTCGCCGGACAAGGAGAGCAGCGCGCCTTGCGAGAGGATGCTCAACTCGCGTGGATATTGCGGCACGGTGATGATGCGCTCGACGGATTCGTCGAGCACATAGCCGCCGAACGAGGTGAGACCGGCGTCGACCCTGATATAGAGCTGCCGGCCCGGATCGGCACGATAACGAAAGCTGTGCAGCTCGTAGTGTTCGCGCTCGCCCGGAATCTGCGTCAGCTCGACGCGATTGGCTTCGGTGAGCACTTCGGGACGCAGCGTCGTATTGCTCCACACGAACGGTCGCGAACCTGACTGACTTTGCAATTGCGGATCGGGATGCGTCAGCGGCAACAGCCACGCATGCACTTTCGGCGGCAGCGCCGTTTCTGGCACGGAGAACGAACTTTGCACCACCAGCACCTGATGCGGTTCGTTGCGTTCATCGCGGGCGAGATCGAGCGCGATCGAATTGATCTTGAGGCTGTTGAGCCCAGGCACCTCGACACTAGCGGTGAGCGCGTCTTCCGTGGCATTGCCACCGCGTGCAGCGTGGACGCCCGGTACGATCGTCAGTTGCAGGCGCCCCGCCTTCGGCGGCACTTCCAGCTGCTCGGTATGGATGTACGCGTTCAGCTTCAACTGGTCATAGACGATGGAATGCTGCGGTGTGGCGAGTTCTTTCTCCGACGTGTCCGTCACCTTGTCGAACATCTTGAGGCGCACGCGTCGCTCGAAGCTCGCGACATCGACGGGATGAGTGAATGCAATCGTCGCGACGACCTTCTTGTTGTTCGCGACGACCGGATCTTGGTGAAATTCGGTGGCCTCGATGCGGGCCTCGAACGCCGGCGCGACCAACTCGAACTTGTAGTCGGTGAGGCGCACGCCTTGTGCGGTAAAGCCGCGGCGCGCGAAATCGACTTTGATCGTTTGGCCGACCGGCCAATCTTCGCTCGGACTGAACTGCAGCGTGCGATCGCCTACCCAGCGCCATTCGCCGGGCAGTGCAGGCGACATCGCCACGCCGTGCTGGCTCGGATCGAACGGATGACCGACGAGTTCGAGCGGTGCGGTGGAGCCCTCGAATTCGACGAGGAGCGAATTCGGCGGCCGTGGCGGATCGCAGATGTAACAAGTGACGGCGGGCGGCAGTACCTGGAAGCCAAATTCAACCGGCTTGGGCTGGCGCTCGTACCACTGCCAGGCGAACCAGCTGCCGACGATTAGTGCGGCGATGCCGAACAGCGCGCCGCTCGCCAAGCGTGGGTTCGCGCGTATGGCGGCTAGACCGCGTGCACCACGGCCGCGCAGCGCGCCGAGCCAATGCGGTGCCCGCCACTGAAACTCACCGAACGCGGCGCGTGTCGCAGCGCGAAGCGTTGCGCGCAGGCGCGCGATCCCAGACAAATTGGACGCCATATCAATCCCAGTGTGACCGTCGCCGGACTCGGCGGCTTCATGGTGCGCCGGGCACGCGCATCGCCGATGGCGGCTCGAAGCGCCGTACTTATAAGAGTGCGGCGCGATTGTGCAGGATCGCCGGCGCAATTGTGGCGAAGCGCGGGCACACATTTCATCGTGTGGCGTGCGGCTTGCACCTACACTACGGCGGGCAAATTCGGCAGGGCGCTCACGACTTGAACCGTGATGGCTGAAAGGGCAGTCTGCCGCCTCACTTTTCGTCTACCTGGACGTATTCACTCGATGAGCTCATTCGCTCGACCGATCCTGCGTATCGCATTCATGGGCCTCTTGGGCCTGACCTTGGCCGCTTGTGGCGGCCGCGACAAAACTTGCGTCGACTCCCGGGAGCCGTATCTGGCGGCGGTCAACAATCCACCGCTACGCATTCCGGACGGGCTGAGCGCTCCGGACCGCTCGGCCGCGCTCGAAGTGCCGCCTGCGCCGGCAACGCCCGCGGCGCGCAGCGGTTCAGGCTGCTTGGCCGAACCCCCCTCGTATTTCAGATCGTCCGGCATGGTGGCGCGCTCGCCCGAGGAAGTCGTGGCGAGTTGGGCGCAGGCCTGGGCGAACCGCGAAGCCGACGGCGTGGTTACCTTGTATTCATCGACCTTCACTGCGCCGACCGATTCCGCCGGCAGTGCTGCCTGGCTCGAACAGCGTCGTGAACAAGTGGCCGTGGGCCCGCTGCCGGATTCGCGCGTCGAAGGTTTGCGCGTGGAGTCCGATGGGGCGGATCGCCGCATCGCACGTTTCACTCAGCGTTTCGGCACGAACACCGTGCAGAAAGAATTGGTGCTGGTGCGTGAAGCCGGCTCGTGGCGCATCGTCGAGGAGAAAGTCGTCGAAGTGCAGTGATGGGCTACGAGCGACCGACAACGGGCTACGGCCGGAATGTCCAATGCGCGTGCTCACATTCTTTTCTTAACGTCGTCCGTCGCGCGTAATTTCTATCGCCCATGTCTACATCGCCTAGTTCCTCCATCGGCGCCACTTTCGCGCTGCGTCGCGGCGCGGTACGGGCGGCCATCATCGATCAGCTCGAACGCGTGTTGGGCAAGACCGTCGAGACCGCCACCCAACGCGACTTTTATGACGCCTTGTCGATTGCGGTGCGCGAAGAACTTGCCGAGCGCTGGGTCGCAACCGGTAGCCGCGTCACTCATGCACGCGTCAAGCGCGTGTGCTACCTCTCGATGGAATTCCTGCTCGGACGCAGCTTGATCAATGCGCTTTCGTCACTCGAAAACGGCGTCATGGATGAGGTGCGCGAGACTTTGCGCGATTTCGGCTACGAGCTCGAACAGATCGCTGCCGAGGAAGAAGATCCGGGTCTGGGCAATGGCGGCCTTGGGCGCTTGGCGGCGTGTTTTCTCGATTCGCTCGCAACGCTCGGCTATGCCGCGACCGGCTACGGCATTCGCTACGACTACGGCATTTTCATGCAAGTCATCGATCAGGCCGGAGCGCAGCGCGAGGTGGCCAGTTCGTGGCTGGGCTTTCAGAATTTTTGGGAGAGCGGCCGCGGCGGCGTGCGTTATCGCGTGCGCTTCGGCGGGCATGTGCGCGCCACGCGCGATGCCGCAGGGCAGGTACGCTCTGAGTGGTACGATACGCACGATGTCTGGGCCGTCGCTTACGACCTGTTGATTCCGGGCAATCGCAGCCCGACCGTGAATCACTTGCGCTTGTGGTCCGGGCGCGCGATCACGCCGTTCAAGATCGAAGCGTTCAATGCCGGCAACTATGCAGGCGCGGTGGCCGATCAGATCGAAGCAAAAAATCTGACGCGTGTGTTGTATCCGGATGATTCGACACCGCAAGGCAAGGAGCTGCGTTTCAAACAGCAGTATTTCTGCGTCAGCGCCTCGCTGCAGGACATGCTCACCCAGCATCTGTATGAAGGCCGGGAGCCCGGCGAACTCGTCGAGGCGATGGCGATTCAGCTGAATGACACGCATCCGGCGCTGACGATCGTCGAGTTGATGCGCTTGCTCGTCGATGAACACGGTATCGAATGGGCGCGGGCGTGGGAGATGACGCGCGCGATTTGCGGCTATACCAATCACACGTTGTTGCCTGAAGCGCTCGAGACGTGGCCGGTTGCGTACTTCGAGCGTTTTCTGCCGCGCCATTTGCAGATCGTTTACCAAATCAATCGCGATTTTCTCGAAGAGGTCAGTGCGAAATATCCGCATGACATGGAGCGCCGTCGGCGCATGTCGCTCATCAACGAGGATGGCGATCGCCGCGTGCGCATGGCGTATCTGTCCGTCGTCGGCAGTCATCGCATCAACGGTGTCGCGAAACTGCATTCACGCTTGATGCGCGAGACAATTTTCGCGGACTTCGCCGAGCTGTGGCCGGATCGCTTCACGAACGTCACGAACGGCATCGCGGTGCGGCGCTGGTTGAAGCAGGCGAATCCGGGTTACGCCGCATTGATCACCGAGCATTTGGGCTCGGCGTGGGAAAACGATCTGGAAGATCTCGAGCGCTTGAAATGGGCTATCGACGATCCGGCATTTCGCGCGCGCTTCCTCGAAGTGAAACAGGCGAACAAGCGGCGTCTGGCGGACACGATCGAACTGCTGCTCAACACGAAAGTCAGCGTCGATGCCATGTTCGACGTGCAGGTGAAGCGCATCCACGAGTACAAGCGGCAGTTGCTGAATCTCGTCTATGTGGTCGTGCGCTATTTGCGCATTCTCGATAACCCGCAAGCGGACATCGTGCCGCGTGTCGTCATTTTTGCCGGCAAGGCTGCGCCCGGTTATTGGATGGCGAAGGCCATCATCAAGTTGATCAACAACGTCGGGCAGATCATCAATAACGATCCGCGTGTGGGCGATAAGCTGAAAGTCGTCTTTTTACCCGACTACGATGTGTCGCTCGCGCAGGAGATCATGCCGGCAGCGGATCTCTCGCAGCAGATCTCCACGGCCGGTATGGAAGCATCGGGCACCGGCAATATGAAGTTGTCGCTCAATGGCGCGCTGACGATCGGCACGCTCGACGGCGCGAACGTCGAGATCAAGGAAGCGGTCGGCGAGGAAAATATCTTCATTTTCGGTATGACGGCCGAAGAAGTCGTTGAGCTGCGTGCGCACGGTTATGCGCCGTCGGTATTCGTCGAACGCAATCCGGAACTCAAGCGTGCGATCGAAGCGATCAACTCGGGCTTGTTTACGCCGGACAACATTGCCGATTCCGCCGCGGTCGTCGATCGCTTGTTGAGCGATGGTGAGCATTTTCTGGTACTCGCGGACTTCGATGCCTATGCGCAGGCGCAGGATCGCGTCGACGCGTTGTTCAGAGATCAGGTCGCCTGGTCGCGCAAAGCCATCATCAACTCCTTGAGCATGGGACCGTTTTCGAGCGACCGCAGCATTCGCGAATACGCCGACAAGATCTGGGGCATCAATCCGGTGATTTGATCTGGCCGGAAGGCGATAGCTCGGAGAGAGAAGGCGATAGGCGATAGCGGATAGCGGATGGGAGGAGGTAGGCGCGGAACTTCGCTGGGTGCGGGCTCTTTGAGGTTGGCGGGATCTCGTGGGGCGTCACCGTCGTTGGGAAATGTCCCGGCTTAGTGCTGCGACCAGGTTCGGTGCGGGCGTAAGGGTTACACGGCGCGTGCTTCGACAGGCTCAGCACGAACGAGTATTCCTCCGCTCGCCCTGAGTTCGTCGAGGTGGCTCAGTGTGCTTCGAGAGCTCGGCACGAATGGGTGTGAGCCGTGTGCTTCGACGGGCTCGGCACGAATGACGGTTTCCCGGTAGAGCACCGAGTCGTCCACTTGGGTCAACCTATCGCCGATCCGCCATCGCCCATCGCCTTTGAATTTCTATCGCCGATCCGCCATCGCCCATCGCCTATTGAATTTCTATCGCCTATCCGCCATCCGCTATCGCCTTCTTCATGCATCTATCCCACTCCGACATCGCCGCACTGATCAACGCCACGCATCGTGAGCCGCGCTCCGTGTTGGGTTATCACGAACTGCCGCGCGAGGGCGCGGATCCTGAGTGCGTGATTCGCGTGCTCGAGCCGGATGCCGTCGCGGTGGGCGTGTATTGGGAGGATGAATCGCCGCAACAGGCGCGCCCACTGGAGGAACTGCATCCGAGCGGAATGTTCGCGGGCACGATCGATTATCGGCGTCCGCTGATGCCTTATCGCTTGCACATTCGCTATCGCGATGGCGCCGAGGCGACGAAATACGATCCCTATTACTTCAGTCCGCAGCTCTCCGAACTCGATCTGCATTTGTTCGGCGAAGGCAATCACCACCACATCTATTCGAAGCTCGGCGCACATCCAACGACGCGTGATGGGCTCGCCGGCACACGCTTTGCCGTCTGGGCGCCGAACGCGAAACGCGTCAGTGTGGTCGGCGATTTCAATTTCTGGGATGGGCGGCGCCATCCCATGCACGCGCTGGCCCATTCCGGCATTTGGGAGTTGTTCATTCCCGGCGTCGAGGTGGGCGCGCTCTACAAGTTCGAACTCCTGACGCAGCACGATGCGGTCGTGCTCAAGTCGGATCCCTATGCATTTCAAATGCAGCTACGGCCGGACAACGCTTCGGTCGTGGCGGATCTCGGCGGCTACCCATGGAACGATGCTGAATGGCTCGAGCGGCGCAAGGCCTGGGATCCGCTACGCGCGCCGATTTCTGTGTACGAGGTCCATCCTGGTTCCTGGCGGCGCTCCTGGCACCGCAAGCCACCTTTTCTCACTTGGGATGAACTGGCCGATCAGTTGATTCCATACGTGCACGACATGGGCTACACGCACATCGAGTTGATCGGCGTCGCCGAACATCCCTTCGATGGTTCATGGGGCTATCAAGTGCTCGGCCACTATGCGCCGACCGCGCGACATGGCACGCCGGAGGAATTCAGGCGCTTCATCGATCGCATGCATCAGGCGAACATCGGCGTGTTCATGGATTGGGTGCCCGCACATTTCCCGAAAGATTCGCACGGCCTGCGCGAATTCGATGGCAGCGCGTTGTATGAGCACGAAGATCCGCGCCGTGGTGAACACGTCGAATGGGGCACGAAGATCTTCAACTACGGCCGCCATGAGGTACGCAATTTTCTCGTCGCGAATGCGTTGTTCTGGCTCGAGCAATATCACATCGACGGTCTGCGCGTAGATGCGGTCGCCTCGATGCTGTATCTCGACTACGCGCGCAATCCGGGTGAATGGGAGCCCAATCGTTTCGGCGGGCGCGAGAATCTCGAAGCAATCGAATTCTTGAAGCAATTGAACTGGACGGTGGGTCACTACTTCCCCGGCGTCTTGATGATGGCGGAGGAGTCCACCTCGTTCGATGGCGTGACGCGCCCGGTCCATGTCGGCGGTCTCGGCTTTCATCTCAAATGGAACATGGGATGGATGAACGACACGTTGCGTTACATGGCCACCGATCCGGTGCATCGCCGCAATCAGCACGGCCTGATCACGTTCTCGTTCGTGTATGCATTTTCCGAGCATTTCATGTTGCCGCTCTCGCACGATGAAGTCGTGCACGGCAAGCGCTCGCTGCTCGATAAGATGCCGGGCGATGAATGGCAAAAGCGCGCGAACTATCGGCTGTTGCTCGGCTACATGACGGCGCATCCCGGCAAGAAGCTGATGTTCATGGGTAATGAACTCGGCCAATGGCATGAGTGGCGCGACCATGAGGAACTCGCATGGGGCGCGCTCGAACATCCGGCACACCGTCAGCTGCAGGATTGGAATCGCGTGATGAATCAGTGGTATCGCGATTGTCCGCAGCTGCACGAAGGCGAGGCCTCGCACAGCGGCTTTCGCTGGGTCGAACCCGACAATCGCGACGAAAGCGTGTTTGCCTTTGTGCGCCAGCGAAATCCCGAGGATGATGCTCCTCTGATCATTGCGTTCAACGCCACACCCGTACCGCGCGATCATTACGCGCTCGGCGTGCCGGTGCAGGGTCAATACCGGAAGATCATCGATAGCGACGACCCAGCCTTTGGTGGCTCGGGCTACTCGCAACAAAACGAAGTCCACAGCGAAGCACATGGTTGGCGCGATTTTCCCGCGCACATCCGCGTGCATTTGCCACCGCTCGCGGTAGTGGTGTGGCAGAGGATGTCATGAGTGCGATCGAAGCTTTGAACGAAGACTTCTCCAAGGTGATGTTGACGGCCGGCTCGCCGCGACCGCTCGGTGCGACCTGGACGGGTGAGGGCGTCAATTTCGCGGTGTACTCGAGCGGCGCACAGCGCATCGAGTTGTGTCTGTTCGATGCGAATGGCGAGCGCGAATTGCATCGCGTGGCGCTGCCGGAGCGCACCGAGAATGTGTGGCATGGCTTCTTGCCGGCGCCGCACGGCGTGCCGGGGCTCGTGTATGGATTTCGCGCGCATGGTCCGTACGAGCCGATGTACGGCTTGCGTTACAACCCGAACAAATTGCTGCTCGACCCATATGCGCGCGATCTAGCAGGTCGCTTCAAGTGGGACGATGCGTTGCTGGGTTACGCGAACGATGCCGATGAGGAGCGGGCGGACACGCGCGACAGCGCGCCGTTCAATTACAAATCTCGTGTCATCGATTCACGCTTCGACTGGGGCGATGACCGCCCGCCGGCCGTGCCCTGGCGCGATACGGTGATCTACGAGCTCCACGTCAAAGGCTTCACCAAGCTGCATCCGAAGGTACCCGCCGAACAGCGCGGGACGTATCTGGGGCTCGCGCACCCCGAAGCGATTGCCCATCTCAAACAGCTGGGCGTGACGGCAGTCGAGTTGCTGCCGGTGCAAGCGTTCGTGCCTGAGCGTTTTCTGGAAGAGAAGGGGCTCGTCAATTATTGGGGCTATAGCTCCATCTCCTGGTTTGCGCTGGCGCGCGAATACGCGAACAGCGACCCGGTCAACGAATTCAAGCAGATGGTCAAGGCGCTGCACGCCGCGGGCATCGAGATCATCGTCGATGTCGTGTTCAATCACACCGTGGAGGGCAACGAGTTCGGGCCCACCCTGAGCCTGCGCGGACTCGACAACGCCGCGTACTACAAGCTCGAGCCGCACAACCTGCGCCAGTACATCAATCGCACCGGTACCGGCAACACGATCGCCGTCGGTCATGCAACGGTGCGTAATCTCATCATCGATTGCCTGCGCTACTGGGTCGAGGAAATGCACGTCGATGGTTTCCGCTTCGATCTAGCGGCCGTGCTGGGACGCGACAACGGCCGTTTCCGGCCGGATGCGGGCTTTTTCAAAGCCATTGCGGCCGAACCTGCACTGCGGTACGTGAAGCTCATTGCCGAGCCCTGGGATATCGGTATCGAGGGCTATCAACTCGGGCGCTTTCCGCCTGCATGGGCCGAGTGGAACGATTTGTATCGCGACACGATGCGCGGCTTCTGGCGTGGCAATCCCGGAATCATCGGTAACTTTGCCGAGCGCTTCGCGGGATCAAGTGATCTGTTTCGAGCGAGCGGCCGCCGGCCGACCTCGAGCATCAACTATGTCGCTTGTCACGATGGCTTCACGCTCTACGACACGGTCTCCTACGACCACAAACACAACGAGCTGAATCTCGAAAACAACGACGACGGCCACAACCACAACCTGAGTTGGAATTGCGGCGTCGAGGGGCCGAGCGATGATCCGCGCGTGATCGAGTTGCGCGAGCGCCAGGTCCGCAATTTGCTTGCCACGCTGCTGCTGTCGCAGGGCGTGCCCATGTTGCTGGCGGGTGATGAATTCGGTCGCACGCAGCGAGGCAATAACAATGCCTATTGTCAGGACAACGAAATCAGCTGGATCGATTGGGAACTCGCCGAACAGCGCGTGTGGCTGACGGCGTTCGTGCGGCAGCTCCTGCAGTTGCGCAAACAGGCGCCCGGACTCCGGCGCGACACTTTCTTGAAAGGCGCGCGTCAGGTCGACGGTGAGCACAAGGATGTGAGTTGGCGGCATCCCGAGGGTCGCGAGCTGACCGCGGAGGATTGGCACGACGGCAACGCTCGCGCGATCGGCGTGTTGATCGGACAGGCGTTTCGCGATCCTTACGGAACTCCGAACGGCCACTTACTGTTTCTCTGCAACGCGAGTGATCACATCGTCGAGTTCCGCTTGCCCGCGCCGACCGCGAATGCCGTGTGGCAAATCGTTTTCGACACGGCGCGATGGCGCGCCAATGATCTTGGTACGCGCCTGGCGGCCGGCGAGACGTGTGCAGTCGCGGAACATAGTTGCGTGCTGCTGGTGGACGGTGAGGCGCCGCCGAACATCCGCGCCGGATTCGCAGGGCAGCCACGCGAGGCATAGGTCGACCGATCGTTGAGAGACGCCTTACGTCATGAGCAGTGAGCCGAAATCGCCGCTTGCCGAATCGAATCGCTTCGAGCGCCTGGTGACACTGCATGGCATCGGCAGCTCGTATCACGACTTCAAGGGCGACCTCCAACACATCGACGCATCGAGCAAGACCGCAATTCTCGCGGCGATGGGCGTATCGGCTCAGAATGAGCGCGCCGTCGATGCAGCGATTTCCAATCAGCACACCGTGCGCTGGATGCGCATGTTGCCCGCGGCCAGCATCGTTCGCTTAGGCGAGCCTGCGCTCGTCGAGGTGTCGATCCCGCAGGCGCTGAAAGCCAAAACGATCGAGTGGTCGATCGCCCTGGAATACGGCGCCGAGCGGCACGGCGCGAGTGCCTTGCAGGATCTGCAGACGATCGAGGAAGGCATGCTCGATGAACGCGCCTTCACGCGCGTGCAGCTCGAACTGCCGGACGATCTGCCTCTTGGTTATCACACACTCGCGGTAACGCTCGACACCGGACTGGCTGGCGAAACGCGGCTGATCGTTACGCCGACGACGAGCTTCGAGCCCCAGGCGTTTCAACGCGGCGAACGTCTCTGGGGTATCGCCGTGCAGCTGTACTCGCTGCGCTCGGCGCGCAACTGGGGCATGGGTGATTTTCGCGATCTCGAAGATCTCGTGCGACTCACTGCGCCGCTCGGCTGCGGCATCATCGGCTTGAACCCACTCCATGCACTGATGCCGGCGAATCCCGCGCACATCAGCCCGTACAGTCCATCGAGTCGCGAGTTCCTGAATGTCCTCTACATCGCGGTCGAGGACGTGCCCGAGTTCGTGGCCTGCAAGGCCGCGCAGACGTTGGTTGCCAGTAGTGAGTTTCAAGCTCGACTCGAGACGTTGCGGGCGAGCGATGCCGTCGACTACGTGCAGGTGGCCGCCGCGAAGTTCGCCGTGTTGCCGCTTTTGTACAAAGAATTTCGCGAGCAACACCTAGCGCACAACACCGCGCGCGCCCAGGCCTTTCGGCGCTATGCCGAAGAGCGCGGCGAGCCGCTGCACCGGCATGCGCTGTTCGATGCGCTCGATGCGCATTGGCATCTGCAAGGTCCGCAGTATTGGGGTTGGCCGAATTGGCCGGAGGAGTATCGCGATCCGACTTCACCGGCTGTGGTGCGCTTCGCAAGAGAGCGCGTCAAGGACGTCGAGTACTTCATTTACTTGCAGTGGTTGGCCGAAGAGCAACTGGGGAACGCGCAGCGTCTGGCGCGCGAGTTGGGCATGCCGATCGGCCTGTATGGCGATATCGCCGTCGGCGCGAATCCCGGCGGGTCGGAGACTTGGTCGAATCGCCATCTGTACGCGGACATGGCTTCGATTGGCGCGCCGCCTGATGCGCTCGCATTGAAGGGCCAGGACTGGGGTATCCCGCCGCAGCATCCTGAAGAACTGCAAGCGCAGCGTTATGAACCCTTCATCACGATGCTCCGCAATAACATGCGCGCGGTGTCGGCATTGCGGATCGACCATGCGATGACGCTGTTTCGGCTGTGGTGGGTGCCGCACGGTATGACCTCGGCGCAGGGCGCGTATGTGCATTATCCGCTCGAGGATCTGATCGCGATCCTCGCGCTGGAAAGCCAGCGCAATGAATGTGTAGTGATCGGCGAAGACTTGGGCACGGTGCCCGAGGAAGTGCGGCTGGCGATGGAGCGCTATCGCCTCTATCACTACAAGGTGCTGCTGTTCGAGCACGAGCCCGACGGCCGCTTCAAGACGCCCGGCGAATATATTCCGCATGCGCTGGCGACGGTGAGTACACACGACCTGCCGACATTGCGCGGCTGGTGGGAAGGTCACGACATCGAGTTGCGCGATCGTTTGAATCTGTATCCCAGCGATGCTGTCAAAGAAGCCGTCCATCAAGAGCGTGCTCGCGAACGTTTCGGCATGATCCGTGCGTTGCGGGAGCAACGGTTATGGTATTGGCACGACCATGAGCCGCTGCCGGCATTTTCTCCGGCGTTGGCGCGTGCGATCCACGCC
>CAZIXV010000093.1:0-12367 GCA_964543105.1 uncultured Steroidobacteraceae bacterium | reverse complement strand
TCACCCATCACCCATCACTCTCTTCATCCTGCGCTTCCACGCCATGCGTTTCGCGCAGGAAGAATGTGCCGACGACGACGGTGACCAGGCACATGATGACCGGGTACCACAGGCCCGAATAAATATTGCCGGTGTAGGCGATCAACGCGAAAGCGATGCTGGGGAGAAAGCCGCCGAACCAGCCATTACCGAGGTGATAGGGCAGCGACATCGAGGTGTAGCGGATGCGTGCGGGAAACAGTTCGACCAGCCAAGCGGCGATCGGTCCATACGTCATCACGCCCAGCACTGAGATACAAAACAGCAGCAGAAAGACCATCGGGTAGTTGATCTGCTGTGGATCTGCACTCGTTGGATAGCCGGCTGTGGCAACGGCAGTGGACAGCTCTGCTGTGAATGCCGCGGACTGTGCGTTGAAAGCATCGCTCGGAAGTGACGTACCGTCGAATGCCGCGAGCGAGTTCGCGCCGATCTTTACCGTTGCGACTGTTCCGGCGGGCGCCGCTTCGTTCGAATAAGGGATGCGCATGCCCGCCAACGCGCTCTTCGCGACATCGCAGGAGCTCGTGAATTTCGCGGCGCCGACAGGATCGAACTGGAAGCTGCATTCGCGTGGATCCGCCACGACGACGACCGGATTCATTTCACTTGCGGTGGCGATCGCGGGATTGGCGAAATAGGTGAGGCCCTTGAAGATAGGGAAAAACGTCAACGCCGCGATCAAGCAACCAAGGATGACTTGCGGCTTGCGGCCGATGCGATCCGACACCTTGCCGACGACGATGTACAGCGGTGCGGCGAGCGTCAGCGCACCAACGACTAACAAATTGGAAGTCGATGGATCGACCTTCAGTGTCTGTGACAAGAACAGGTTCATGTACACGAGCGTGACGTAACCGATCACCGCTTGTCCGGCCATGGCGCCAAACAAGGAAAGCAGCACGAGCTTTACGTTCTTCCATTGGCCCATGGACTCGCGTAGCGGCGCCTTCGACAACTTGCCGCTCGCGCGCATCTCGTTGAACACGGGCGACTCTTCGAGCTGCAAGCGGATGTACACCGAAATGATCAGCAGGATGATCGACAGCAGGAACGGAATACGCCAACCCCACACCGCGAACTCATCGCCGATGAGCCAACGGCACCCGAGTACGACGGCGAGCGCGAGGATCATGCCCGCGGTTGCCGTGATCTGGATCCAGCTCGTGTAGTAACCACGCTGCCCGGGCGGCGCATGTTCGGCGATGTAAGTTGCAGCACCGCCGTATTCACCGCCGACGGCGAGCCCTTGCAACAATCGCAACCCGATCAGAATGATTGGTGCCGCGATACCGATGGTTTCATACGTGGGCAGGATGCCGACCAGCGCGGTCGCCACGCCCATGATGACGATCGTGATGAGGAACGTGTATTTGCGGCCCGCCAAATCGCCCAGCCGCCCGAAGACGATGGCCCCGAAGGGGCGCACCGCAAAGCCGGCGGCGAAGGCGAGCAAAGCAAAAATGAATCCGGTCGTTTCGTTGACGCCCGAAAAGAACTGGTGCCCGATGACCGCGGCAAGTGCGCCGTACAAATAAAAGTCGTACCACTCGAACATCGTGCCGAGCGATGAGGCCAGGATGACGCGGCGATGTGAGCGATCGATGCCGGTGGGCCGTGCCGGTGCGGCACTATCGTGTACGACAGAAGCCATATTGTTTTCCTCGCGAGCGAGCGTGGATTTAAGTCCAGCCCGTGGCGCTTCCCCATTGATGAGCCTGCCGGCCGCGAACGGCTCAAGCAGGTGTGCGAGTAGAGCATAGCGAGCGCCTCGATGCCCTCGCATTCACGGAACTAATCTTTTCCGCAGGGTGGATGAGCCCGCTGCCGGTGCGATCGGTCGTCGCAACCTCACCCGAGCCAGCGCGTTATCGGTCCCGCTGGATGAGATTCCAGTTTGCTGCGCCCACGCATTAACCGGTTTGCTGCATTTCGCGTTCGAGCCGCTCGGCGGCTTCCAGCCACGCTGCCTCGGCCGCTTCGAGTTGTGCGGCAAGCTTGCCGCGGCGCTGCATCAGTTCGCGCGCTTTTGCGGAGGCGCCATCCTCGTAGAGCTCCGGCGCGGTGAGTTCGGCGTCGATCTCTTTGCACTGGGTCTCGAGCTTCTGAATGGTCTGTTCGTGCTTCTTGACCTCGGCGCGTAGCGGACTCAAACGGGCGCGCTTCTCGGCTTCGTCGCGCTTGCGCTGCTTGCGATCTTCGCTCGGTGCGGACGTCTCTTGTGGGGTTGCGCTTTTCGCCTCGGCACTCGTGGCGAACCACTGCGCGTAGTCATCGAGGTCGCCATCGAATGGCGCAACCTTGCCGCCGTGCACGAGCAGCAATTCATCCGCAAACGCTCGCAGTAAATGCCGATCGTGCGAAACGAGCACGACGGCAGCTTCGTAGTCTTGTAACGCCATCGCCAACGCCTGGCGCATTTCGAGATCCAAGTGGTTCGTCGGCTCATCGAGCAGCAATAGATTGGGGCGCAGGAAACTGACGAGTGCGAGCACGAGTCGTGCTTTCTCGCCGCCGGAGAACGGCCCCACCGGTTCGAAAACGCGATCGCCGCTGAAGCCGAAGCTTCCCAGAAAACTGCGCAATTCCTGCTCGGTGGATTTCGCGGCGCGCACGCCGCCAAGTCGACGTAGATGTCCGAGCGGTGAATCATTGACGGTCAATTGTTCAAGCTGGTGTTGCGCGAAATAGCCGATCCGCAAATCGCGCGCCTCGGTCCGCTTGCCCTGCGGCGATTGCAGTTCACCGGCCAACAGCTTCATTAGCGTGGATTTACCGGCGCCATTGCGACCGAGCAGTGCGATGCGATTGCCAGGCGCGATCGTGAGGCTGAAGGGCTGCAGCACCGTATGGTCGCCATACGCGGCGGATTGTTTGTCGATCGCGAGCAGCGGTTGCGGCAATTTTTCCGGCGCCAAGAACGTGAATTCGAATTGCGTATCGACGTGTGCCGGCGCGATGCGCTGCATGCGCTCGAGCGCTTTGAGACGACTTTGCGCCTGGCGCGCCTTGGTGGCCTGGGCGCGAAAGCGCTCCACGAAACTCGTCATGTGCTTGATTTCGCGCTGCTGGCGTTCGTAGAGCGATTGTTGCTGTGCGAGCTGCGCAGCGCGCTGGTCTTCGAAGGCGGAGTAATTGCCGGAGTAGGCGCGCGCCGCGCCGTGCTCGATATGAATGATGCGATCGACGGTGCGATCGAGGAACTCACGGTCGTGCGCGATCATGAGCAGCGTGCCGGGATAATTTCGGAGCCATTCTTCGAGCCAGATGACGGCGTCCAGATCCAAATGGTTCGTCGGCTCATCGAGCAGCAACAGATCGGAACGGCACATCAGCGCCTTGGCGACATTCAAGCGAACGCGCCAGCCGCCGGAGAATGCACGCACCGGACGAGCTTCGTCCGTGGGTTCGAATCCCAGTCCATGCATGAGTTTGCCGGCGCGACTGCGTGCGTCGTAGCCGCCGATCGCCGCGTATTTTGCGTGCAGATTGCCCAGCGCGAGGCCGTCGTCCGCGGCTTCCGCGCGCGCGATGGCGTTCTCGGTCGCGCGCAGTTCGCGATCGCCATCCATGACGAACTCGATCGCCGCCTGATCCGTCGCATCCAGTTCTTGCGATACATGCGCAATCTCGAGCTGCGCCGGCCGCTCGAAATTCCCGGCATCCGCCTGCAACTCGCCGAGCACGAGCGCGAGCAGACTCGACTTGCCCGTCCCATTCGCCCCCACGATGCCGGTCTTTTCTCCACGATAAATCGTGAACGAGGCATCTTTGATCAACAGCCGCGGACCGCGGCGCAGCGAGAGATTGGAGAAGGAGAGCATCAGTCAGTAGGGGTTACGGGCGACGGGCTACGGGTTGACGGCCAGAGACGAGGGCGCGGACCGCGCAGTGTAGCGGCGTAACCGGAGACGAAAAGGGTTGCTTCGCTGGGGGGAGCAGCAGACATTCTGCCGTTGGCTGGGAGCAGCCCCTCCCTAGCCGTCCCTGCTAGCGCGAGGGAGAGAACCACTCTGGCCGTTGGCCGTAGCCCGTCGCCCGTAGCCCGCTCAGGCAAACAACGCACTCACCTTGCGCCCATTCGCTTGCGCGAGCAGTAATGCGAAGAATTCGTCCGCGCTCATGGCATCGCCGAAGAGGCGGCCTTGGGCGTAGTGGCAGCCGCGGAAGCGCAGGAAATTGAATTGTTCTTCGGTCTCGACGCCTTCGGCGACGACTTCGACTTCGAGCGCCTTGCCCATGTCGATGATCGTGCGCACGATCGTCGCGTCATCGGAATTGCTGGCTGCATCGCGCACGAAGGACTGATCGATCTTGAGGGTGCCAATCGGGAACTGCTGCAGGGCGCTGAGCGAGGAGTAACCGGTGCCGAAATCGTCGATCGATAAATGCAAACCCATCGCGTGCAGCTCATTCAGCAACTTCACCGTGCGTTGCGGATCGGCCATCAAGGTCGTTTCGGTGATTTCGAGCTCGAAGTTCGTCGGCGAGACATCATGGCGACGGAAAACCGAGCGGCAGCGCGTGATGAAGCTCGCCTGGCGCAATTGCTTGAGCGACAGATTGATCGAGATGCGGCCGGGCTGCGGAATCTTTTCCGTCCAACGACGATAGTCGGCGCAAACCCGGTTCAGCACCCATTCGCCGATGCCGAGAATCAGATTGGTTTCTTCGGCGAGCGGAATGAATTGCGAAGGCGGGATGTCGCCATGGCCGGGCAAACGCCAGCGCAGCAGAGCTTCCGCGCCGATGATGCGGCCGCTCGTGAGATCGACTTTGGGCTGATAGAACATCATCAGCTCATCGCGTTCGAGCGCGCGGCGCAGCTTGCTCTTCAGCATCAGGCGCTCGACGGCGGCGGCATTCATTTCGGGCGAATAGAACGCAAAGCTGTTCCCGCCGTTTTGTTTCGAGTGATACATCGCCGCATCGGCATTGCGAATCAGGTCGATGACGTTGTCTGCATCCTTCGGGCAAAAGGCGATGCCGACACTGGCGGTCAAGAACACTTCCTGGTGATCGACGTAGTACGCCTTGCCGACTTCCGCGAGCACCATGCGCGCCAGATTCGCCGCCTGCACACGCTCATCTTCGGCTTCGCCGAAGCCTTCGATGAATAACGCAAACTCATCGCCCGCCAGACGTCCGACGACCGCCTCGCGCGGCAGGATGTGCGTCAATCGCTCGCTCAAGACTTCGAGCGTGCGATCGCCTGCCGCATGGCCGAAGGTGTCGTTGATCTCTTTGAACCGGTCCATGTCGAGATACAACATGACGATGCCGCGCTCGGTGCGGCGCGCGCGTGCGATCGCTTGCTGCAGCATGTGCTGGAACTGCATGCGATTGGGGATCTTCGTCAGCGCGTCATAACGCGCGAGATAGCGGATCCGCCGCTCGGCGCGCTTGCGATCGGTGATATTGCGGATGACGAAGATCGTGCCTTGGAACTGCGGATCGTCAGCGGCGAGCGGCGCACCGGAAAGCGATACGGGAATCGTCTGGCCGCTGCGTGTGGCGATGACCGATTCGCGCGTTTCCATACTTTGGGCTTCCACCGCGAACGACTCACGCTCGCCCTCGGCGATCAGGCTCAGGAAGGGCTTGCCGGCGATCTCATCTTCGCTGTAACCGAACAGGCGCACCGCGGCGTCATTGATCCGCCGGATAATGCCGTTCGCTGAGGTCACCAACACCGCATCGTTCATGCTGTTCAAGACGGTGTTGAGGTAGTCCTTGGTGATCGTCGTCTGTCGCAGTTTTTGCCGCATGCGATCGAGCGCGACCTCGAGGTCGGCGATTTCATCGTTGCTGGTGACTCGATGCGGCTGCGTGTAATCACCTTCACCGATGCGCTCGGCCGAACGGATCAACTCGACGATGGGTCGCTCCAGGCGACGCGCGAGGAACCACGCGCCGAGGATGAGGATGCCGATGATCGCGATACTCGCGGCAGCCGTAAGCCAGACCCAGGACCCCAGCGCAGCGGGCTGCGCTTCTTCCAATTGCATCTGCAAGGCGTCGGCTGAGGCGAGCAACCCCGGACGGCCCACTTCGATCTGGATGGAGCCGAGCGGTTCGGCGCCGCCGAGGGCGCGCTTGACGGTGCGGCGCTCTTGCGCATCGAGCGTGCGTACCCACGCGTCGCCGCGTACGGCGGCCGCCAAGGCGCGATCGTTGGTATCGGTGACGGTGACGGCGACGACAGCAGGTTGCAGCAGCAACGCCTCGGCTGTACTGCGGATCTTTGCGAGATCGCGTGCGCGCAGCGCCGTTTCCATGGTCGGGATGACCGCTGCGGCAAAGTCGTTGGCCTGTGATTCGAGCCGCTCGGTCTCGACCGTCAACAACGAACGGGCGCTGGCTTCGCCGTGATCAGCGTGGGCGCTTCGCTGGGAAAAATATTGGAGCGCGAACAGCGCGACGGAAATGCACAGGCCTGCCGCAATCGCGATGCTGAATAATTTGGTGCGAAGACCGCGAGACTTCAAGCTGTGCCCTTCCGAATGCCCTTCATTGATCAGCGGCCCTCCCTGTGCAACCTCGCCTTGGCTGGAATGCCTGCGTCATGGATCGAGGCGATCGCTAAACTCGGGAACGACGAGCGCAAAGAATCATAGCGATGTTTCAGTACAAGCGAGCGTCTCGCGTACAAATGCAGGAAACACCTCAATGGTTCGCCCAATGCTTGTCGGATTTTTTGACATACTGAATCGATTTGATTGGACGAGAGGTCATTGACGAATGAACGCGCTGGAGCTCACAGGTCGAGAGCGCACGCACATCATCGAATTGAGCGCGCCGTCGTGCGCATTGCACTTCGAGGTCGTGGCTTCGTTTTTGTCGATGCGGGATGCCGCCGCGCAGGCAGGGATCGATCTCCACGCGCGCTCGAGCTTTCGCAGTTTCGACACCCAGGTGTCCATTTGGAATGCGAAGTGGCGCGGTGAACGCCCGCTGCGTGATCGCGAGGGGCGCGTACTCGAGCGCAGCAAGTTGTCGGATGAGCAGTGCCTGGATGCGATTCTGTATTGGTCGGCCATCCCCGGCGGCAGTCGTCATCATTGGGGTAGCGACATCGATGTCATCGATGCGGCGGCCGTACCGAGCGGCTATGAGGTGCAACTCGTGCCGGAGGAATACGCCGCCGATGGTGTCTTCGCTAAGTTAGCCGCTTGGCTCGATGCGAACATGCGGCGCTTCGGATTCTTTCGTCCCTATCGAACCCAGCGCAGCGGCGTGAGTCCTGAGCCTTGGCATTTGAGCTATGCGCCTGTCGCCATGCCGGCGCTCGAGGCGTTGAGTTTGTCGCTGCTGCGGCAAGTGATCGATGCAAGCACGATCGAAGGCAAGACGCAGGTGCTCGCGCGCCTGCCGGAAATCTATACCCGCTTCTTGCTCGCCATCGACAACCCATAAACCGCAGTCGCCGCATGCGGCGCGTGGTCCGCTGGCGTTCGATGCAAGCGCGCTGCGGCGCCGACTCTGTGGACGAAAAATCTCGGCCACCAGCGTTTCAAGCGCCACATCAATGACGCTTTGCCCGGAACTGAGTACAACCGACCGCGCCCTGCATCGCGCAGAATGTCGCAGGCGATGCGGGCAGCGTCCGAACTCGCGGCTTGCATTGCTGCTCTCACCGCTTCGCGCATTTCGTTCGGGCCGCGAAAGGTGTCGAGCAGTGTGGCGTCGATGTAGTTCGGCAGGGCAACGCAAACGCGCGTGCCGCTGTCACGCAGTTCAGCCGCGAGTGTTTCGCTGAATGACAGCACGGCGGCTTTGGTGAGGTTGTAGGGCGCCATGCCCGGCGGCGATGCAAATGCCGCGGTGCTCGAAATATTGAGAATGAGGCCGGCGCCATTGCGCTGCAGATGCGGCAGCGCGGCTCGGCAACCGTGCACGACGCCAAGGATGTTGGTGTCGATCACCCAGCGCCAATCATCCGCTGGGGCTTCCATCAGTCTGCCGGCCACTGCCACGCCGGCATTGTTGATCATCAGATCCAGACCGTCGTGCGTTCCCGCAAAGGAATTGACTGCGACGGTGAGTTCGTCGCTTTGTGTGACATCGCCTGGATAGGCAAGGGTGTGAATACTGGATTCGGCGAACGTTGCTTCTACATGCGCCAGGCGCTCGACGTTGCGATCGAACAATCCCAGAACCCAGCCATCGGCAGCCAAGGCTTTGGCGAACTCGAGACCGAGGCTTGCGCCTGCTCCGGTGATGAAGGCGCGTTTGCGCGGAAAGCGCGCATTCAAGGCAGCGAATCGATTGTGCGACACCGGGCTCATAGGTCACGAGACTACGTAGCAGCTGTGATGCCCGGAAGGGACTGCATCGCGCTTCTTCGCTACTGCAGTTTCCAAACCTCTTTGAGGTGACCGAGCACGAGCGAGCGGATGTTCTGGACGGGATTTTTTTCCCAGGTAAAGCACGGCGGATCGCGCCGCAACATCGGCCAGCGGCCGGTGCGCAACACTTCGTTCAAGTAGTCGACGTTGCGATCGATGGCTTCCATATAAGGATTGCGGCCGCCGAACAGCACATCGAGCGAGCGATAAGCGCCAGCGAATTCGCCATCCAAACGCGAGCGTTTCACTTCTTCGATGAAGCCCGGCGTCTGACGCAATACATCCAGGCCCGAGCTGTACTTCACGGCGCGGTTGCCTTCCGCATCGCTTGGCATGGCGATTCCGCCCAGCACGAATTCCGGGTAGAGCCGGTCGCGACATTTCTCGAGGTAACAACGATCCGAAATTTGCGCGATCAGATCGCCGGTGCCGATGAGATGGCCGACCTTGCGATCGCGCGGATCATCCAGCCGGATCTGATGGAACTGCACCTCATAGCCCGTGAAGTGCACGATCTTGGTGGCCACCGGCACCCATTCGGCCATGCCGATCGTCGGCAAGTAGCGATCGATGAAATGCGCGCTGCGACTGACGTGACTGAGCGTGAATTCCGCGCCGTTGCGGTGAGTTTGATCGTCAGTTTGGCGGATGTAGCCGGCGTCATGAAACAGCGCGATGACGACGGCCAGGATGGCGCGTTCCGGACCGAGTTTTTCCTCATCGCTATGGGTACGGTCGTAACTGACCATCAAGCGCGCCACGGCCAGCGTGGCATCGAGCGAATGCTGCAGATCGTGATAGACCGTATCGCAGCCGTAGTAACCAGGGAATTGACCGGTGAAAAGACGCTCGAAATCGCGAAACGCGGTGTCGATGCGATCGAATGGGTAATTGGGCCAGGTTTGACGATACAGATCGCATACCGCGCGCCGCACGGCCTCGGCCGAGCTCACCTGTACGGTGTTCGTGACGTCAAAATCGCTGCGTCGATACTGCATGGGGTTGGTCGCGCATCCTCGGCCTCGCGCGATGGTGATTCGTGCGTCTAGTGAATCTGCGATTCCTTAATGGGTGGGTGCCATCCGAGGACTTATGAGCGCGGCTAGAGTCGCCACGATCGGACTGCAATGTAATGGAAGTGTGCGACCCCGGCGTGCGTGTTATCGATCCCTGTGACGCACGTCACACGCTATCTGCCGATGCGCGCGACTCGACGTGAGCGCGAGGGGATGTTACGTAGTATTCGCGCGTTTCATCCACGGAAGAACCTCATGTCCGATACACCTCGTCGTCGCGTCTCCGATAAGACTTCCAGTACACCGACGTTCATCGGCGTCGGCACTGAGATCACAGGAACGTTACGGTGCCAAGGCGACCTCGTCGTCGGCGGCGCAGCCCAAGCGGATTGCGACGTGGCCGGTGCGCTGACGCTCTCCGAAGGCGGCGCATGGGAAGGTCGTCTGCGCTCGACGAACGCCATCATCGCCGGTGAAGTGGTCGGCGAGATCATCGTTGCCGAAAAGCTCGAGATCCGCAAAACCGCCCGCATCCGCGGCAGTGTCACCGCACGCAGTATCGCCATCGCGAAAGGCGCATTGATCGACGGCGAAGTGTCCGTGACGAGCGGCGCGCCGGTGGTGACGTATGAGGAGAAGCGGGAGGGGTCGTAAGTGATCAGGTGATCCGGTGATCCGGTGATATGGTGATCGTGGTCAGAAGGCGCAAATGCATCGTTCGTGCTGAGCGTGTCGAAGCACGCTGCAAGCAATGGTGATCAATCCGTTAGAGCCGACAAGCTCAGGGCGAGCGCCCTCCAACACAGAAAAATCTGACGGGCAAAAAAACTGATTCGTCCCTGGGTTTTGGTCGCGTCGACCGGCCTTTAAAGCGTGCGAGGTCAACCGGTACAACCGATCCTAGCCTTGAGGACTTCTTCTCTGACCCATCACTCATCACTCATCACCCCTTCGCCTTCCGCCTCCAACACAACCAAATCGCCCGCGCCCGGGGCTGCATACTGCGCGAGCCATTTCCTCACCGTCTCATACCAGAACAGCGAGTTTTGCGGCTGCAGGATCCAGTGGTTTTCGTTCGGATAAAGCACGAGCTTGCTCGGCACGCCGCGGTTTTGCAGGATGTTGAATAGTTCGAGGCCGTGGTTCACCGGCACGCGTAGATCGGTCTGGCCGTGGATGACGAGTGTTGGGGTCTTGAAGTTCGCGGCATTCATATGCGGCGAATTGCGGTTGAAGCGTTCGAGGTCTTCCCAGAATTCGCCATGACGTTTTTTGATCGCACCGCCGTCGGTGGCGTACTGCGTGTACAAGTTATACACACCGGCATGCGCGATCAGCGTTTTGAACGGGTGCTCGCGGCCGAGTAATACGCTTGCGAGATAACCACCGAAGCTGCCGCCGCCTGCTGCCATGCGTTCGCTATCGATCCATGGCTGCGCAGCAAACCATTGCGCCGCTGCGATCGTGTCCTGATATGGCAGCTGCGCCCATTCCTTGGTGATCGAATCCGTGAACGCCTGGCCGAAGCCGCTCGAACCGTGGAAGTTGTGCCACGCGGTCACGTAGCCCCAACTCGAGAACACCTGTGCATTCCAGCGCCATTGCCAGATATCGTTGATCGCCGTATGCGGACCGCCGTGAAGCAACAGGAAGAGCGGCCACTTGCGCTCCGGTGTGAAGTTGGGCGGATAAGACACCCACATCTGGATGTCCGCATCGTTTGCGCCGGGATAAGTCACGCTCTCGACATTGCCGAAAGTGATGTTCGCGAGTGCGGCATCGTTGAAATCGGACAGCTTCGTCGCGGCGCCGGTACGCGCAATGATGCTCACGAGCGTCGGCGGCTCGGTGAAGCTCTGGCGTAGCGCAACGATCACCGGTCCATTGCCCGCGACGGCGAGCGAACTGAAGCTATGTTCGCGCGTGACTGGCTGAGGCGCGCCGCTGCCGAGGCCGAAGCGATAGATGCGCAACGTACCGGCGTCTTCGATCGTGCCGAACAACGCCGAGGAATCGGGTGACCACACCAAGCCGCCTGCCGAGCGATCCCAGTCTTCGGTGAGATTGCGCAGTTGCGCATTACGACGATCGAAGAGCATCAAGCGCGCGCGATCGGCATAAAAATCTTTCAATGTCTGCCGCAGAAACGCGAGCGAGCGACCATCGGGGCTATAAATCGGTGCGGTGTCGTTCGCGGGATTGTCCGTCGTGAGATTGCGCGGCTCGCCGCTGTCGATGCCCATGACGAACACATCGAAGTTCGGATCGACGCCGGATGAATCCGAATCCGCGGCAAACGCGATCTCGGTGCCGTCCGGAGAGATGTCATAAGCGCTCGTATCGGGGTCGGCGACGTCAAGCGGCAGGCTGCGTCCGTGGGTGATTGCCTGTGGCTCGCCGCCGGTGAGCGTAGCGGCGTACACGTGGGTCTCGCGTCCATCGAGATAGTGATCCCAGTAGCTGACCGGCGCCTTGTCCCAAACTTGCGCCGTCATTTTTTTCTCGGCGCGCGCCTGCATGCGTTCGGCTTGTTCACTCCAGGTACTCGCATCGGGCCAGACACGCGAAAGAAACGCGATGCGGCGCGAGTCCGGAAACCACTTCGGCGCCATGACGCCCGTTGGCACATTCGTAATGCGTCGCGCTTCGCCGCCTGCGACCGCGATGACATAAAGCTGCGGTTCCTTGTCATCGCCGCGCTTGGCGACGAAGGCGATCAGTTCGCCATTGGGGCTCCACGCGGGCGAATTGTCGGCCGCATCGTGGCTCGTCAATTGGCGCGCTTTGCCTGGCTTGGTCGGCACCAACCATAGATCGGTCAAGCCGGCGTTCTTGTCGATGTCATAGGTGGTGACGGGAACGACGGCGAGTCTGCCGTCGGGCGCGATGGCGGGTGCGCCCAATCGCTTCAAGCGCCACATCGCTTCGGCGTCGAGGTTTGCGGCGTGCGACAGCGACGCAAGC
>CAZIXV010000092.1:0-12449 GCA_964543105.1 uncultured Steroidobacteraceae bacterium | reverse complement strand
CCGCTGTTCGCAGGCGACAAGTACGCCGGGCTGTCGGATATGGCGCTGTACTACATCGGCGGCATCATCAAGCACGCCAAAGCCCTCAACGCGTTCACGAACCCCAGCACGAACAGCTACAAGCGCCTCGTGCCCGGCTTCGAAGCGCCGGTGATGCTGGCGTACTCCGCGCGCAATCGTTCTGCGTCGATTCGTATTCCGTGGGTGTCCAACCCGAAAGGCCGTCGTATCGAAGTGCGCTTCCCGGACTCCACTGCGAATCCGTATCTCGCCTTCGCCGCCATGTTGATGGCCGGTCTCGATGGCATCCAGAACAAGATCCATCCCGGCGATGCCGCGGACAAGGATCTGTACGACCTGCCGCCGGAAGAAGCGAAGAACATTCCTGAAGTCTGCTACTCGCTCGAGCAGGCACTCGAAGCGCTCGATAAGGATCGCGCCTTCCTCAAGGCCGGTGGTGTGTTTACCGACGATGTGATCGACGCCTATATCGGACTGAAGATGCAGGAAGTGACCAAGGTGCGGATGTCCACGCACCCACTGGAGTTCGAGCTGTACTACAGCGTATGAACCTGCGGCCAGCTCCCTCCGGCTGGCCAGCGTTCATGCGTCGTAGCCTGGTGACGGCGTTCACAAAGCGCCGTCACCGCTTTTGTCAGGCCAAGACGAAGGGGTATATGCTCCGCGCTTATGCGTACGGCAATTTTGGTTCTCGCGTTCCTTGCCGCTCCGGCGTTCGCAAGCCAATCCGTGTGGAAGTGGGTCGACGACAAGGGCGTCACCCACTACTCCGATCGTCCAGTCCAGGGTGCGGAGCGCGTCGAAATTTCTGTAGGCTCGCGCGCGGATACATATCAAGCCCCTGCAACTTCCTCGAACGACACCCAGAACCAGCGCAACGAAGCGGCAGAAGCGTATCGCAATTTCGAAATCTGGGCACCCGGCAACGAAGAAACCATCCCGAACACCGGCGGCGCCGTCGACGTCCGGCTGAGGTTCGAGCCCGGCTTGCGGCCCGGCCATTCGCTGTACCTCTATTTCAACGGCCGCTTGGTCGAAGATTTTCCGCCGACGGCGCGCGAATACACGCTCCAGAATGTGCCGCGAGGCGAACACACGTTGGTTGCGGTCATTCAAGGTCAGGGCGGTCGGCGGATCGCCGAAACGCCCACCGTACGTTTTTATGTGCGCCAGCAATCCATTGCACAGCCTCCGGTTGGCCCGGCACTGCGTCAGCCGCAAACACCACCGCGACCGCGCGGCCAACAAACCGGCAACAAGCTGCGCACGACGCAACCGAGTTACGGCGAGTTGAATGGTCAACGTGCGGCCATCAATCCGCGCACGAACGCTCCCGCCAAGAAATAGAGCGTCGCGGCAGCGAACTTACCGTCGCTGCGAACTGCCCCTGCAATCACGAAGCCGTCCGCTTCGTGCGTGAACGGGAGCGCTGACATGGCAGCGCCTTCGCTCTCCGCACAATTTCGCACGCTCGGCGATGCCAGTCGCATCCTCGATAGCTTGAGTACGAGCGTGCTCATCACCGCGACCGACGGCACGCTGCTGTATCTGAACGTTGCCGCCGAATCGTTGTTCGCCGTCAGTCGCAATCAAATGCGCGGCCGCCCGCTCGATGAATTGCTCGTCGATGCGAGCGCACTGAAAAGTGTCATCGAACGCGCCATGCAGCGTCTGCGACCGTTCTCGCGTCGCGAACTCACCATCTGTCCCGTCAATGCAGACAACGAGCTGATCGTCGATTGCACGGTGGCACCCTTCGATGACCCGGGCGCCTCGTCCGCGGCGCTGATCGAAATCACCGATGCGACTCAGCACCAACGCATCACGCGGGAGACGGCACTGCTGACGCAGATCGGCGGCAGCCGAGCAATGATTCGCCAGCTTGCACATGAGATCAAAAACCCGTTGGGCGGTTTGCGAGGCGCGGCGCAATTGCTGGCCCGCCAACTCGCCGATGCATCGATGCGCGAGTACACCTCCGTCATCATCAGCGAGGCGGACCGGCTTGCCGCGCTGGTCGATTCGCTACTTGGTCCCGTACATTCACCGCGCAAAGAGCCGGTCAACATTCACGAGATCTTGCAGCACATCGGCCATCTGTTAGCGGCAGATTCGCCTGCCGTCACGATCGAGCGCGACTACGACCCGAGCCTGCCGCCGCTGCAACTTGATCGCAATCAAATCATCCAGGCGATGCTCAATCTTGGACGCAACGCGTTACAGGCGCTCGCGCAGATGCCGAGCTCGCATCACGCGCGTCTCGTGCTTCGCACACGTGCGTTGACGAATGTGAACATCGGCGCGCGGCGCCATCGCGTGCTTGCGAGCATCCAATTCGAGGACAACGGTCCCGGTGTTCCTGATGAGCTGCGCGACATGTTGTTCTATCCGCTCGTGACCGGACGCGCCGATGGCACCGGCTTGGGGCTGGCCGTCGCGCAAGATCTTGTCGCGCGTCACGATGGTCTGATCGAGTTCGATAGCCGTCCGGGCCGCACCATTTTCACTATTTTGTTGCCATTCCATGCTGACCATGCCGACTAAGCCGTTGAACGTCTGGCTCGTCGATGACGATGCCTCCATTCGTTGGGTTCTCGAGCGCGCGCTACGCCAAGGCGGCATGGCACCGACCGCGTTCGATCAAGCCGACACGGCCATTGCGGCGCTGCGCCGTGATCGCCCGGATGTGTTGATCACCGACATCCGTATGCCCGGGCGCAGCGGCTTGGAGTTGCTCACCGAGATTCATGACAACCAGCCCGAGTTGCCGGTCATCGTCATGACCGCGCATTCGGATCTGGATAGCGCAGTCGCCGCCTATCAAGGCGGCGCGTTCGAATATTTGCCAAAACCATTCGATATCGATCAGGCCGTGGATCTGGTGCGTCGCGCTGCACAACAGAAGTCGCATGTTGATGAAGCAACGACTGAAGCACGCCGGATTCCGGAGATGCTCGGTCAAGCGCCGGCGATGCAGGAGGTTTTTAGAGCCATCGGGCGCCTCTCGCGCGCCAGCATGACGGTGTTGATCACCGGCGAATCGGGCACTGGCAAAGAGTTGGTGGCACGCGCGCTGCATCGTCACAGCCCTCGCGCCAACAAGGCCTTCATCGCGTTGAACACCTCCGCGTTTACGGCGGATCTGCTCGAATCCGAATTGTTCGGTCACGAGAAAGGCTCGTTCACTGGCGCGGATGCCCAACGTCGGGGTCGTTTCGAACAAGCCGACGGCGGCACGTTGTTTCTCGACGAAATCGGCGATATGTCGCCACAGTTACAAACCCGGTTGTTGCGGGTCTTGGCCGAAGGCGAGTTTTATCGCGTCGGCGGTCAGGTGCCCGTACGGGTCGACGTGCGCGTCATCGCCGCGACCCACCAGGATCTCGAAGCACGTGTAAAACAAAATTTATTTCGCGAAGACTTGTTGCATCGTTTGAATGTGATTCGTATCGAAGTGCCGCCGCTGCGTCAGCGTCGCGAAGACATTCCCGAGTTGCTGATGCACTACCTGCTGACGGCGGCCACCGAACTCGGCGTGGAAGCGAAGACACTGACGCCTGAAGCCGCGGCAGCGCTGTCCAATTTCGATTGGCCGGGTAACGTGCGCCAGCTGGTCAACGCTTGTCGCCGCCTGACGGTGACGGCACCTGGACGCGAGATCACCGTCGAAGACATCCCCACCGATTTAGGCGGCGTACCAACGCCTTCTGCGTTACAGGATGAGTGGACTCGTCAACTGACGAGCTGGGCGGAAAAGCGGCTCGCGGCCGGCGAGACGCCCTTGCTCGACGATGCCATGCCCCAGTTCGAGCGCACTTTGATTCGTGCCGCGCTTCGCAAAGCCGAAGGTGGTCGGCAAGAAGCGGCGCGCCTGCTGGGCTGGGGCCGCAATACGCTTACGCGCAAGTTGAAAGAATTGGCGATGGACGACGAATAGCCCGCCCGCCAGCTAACCAAGCGGAAGACGGTGTGCGCCGCCCGGCGTACTATGCGCGCCGGCTGTAATCACGCGCTGCTCATGTTTCACGTCATCCTCTACGAACCTGAAATTCCACCGAACACCGGCAACATCATTCGCATGTGCGCCAATTCGGGCGCACAGCTGCATTTGATCGAGCCGCTCGGGTTCGATATCGATGAGAAAGCGGTGCGTCGTTCCGGCATGGACTACGCGGAGTTGGCGCATGTGCGCACGTGGCCGTCGCTCGAGACGTGCTTGACTGCGGTGCAACCGCCGCGATGGTTCGCGGTCTCGACCCGCGGAGTGACACGCTACGATCAACCGCGCTATGCCGCAGGCGATGCGTTTTTATTTGGACCGGAGACGCGCGGCTTGCCACAAGACGTCTTGGAGCGTTGTCCGCCAGAGCAGCGTCTGCGGATTCCCATGCGCAGCGGCAATCGCAGTCTGAATTTATCGAATGCCGCCGCCGTGCTCGTTTTCGAAGCGTGGCGGCAGAATGAGTTTGGATGAGAGGTTCGTGTAGCGAGTTGCCGGGGTCTGCTTCCGACCGCTCAGCCCGCTTCTGCCTTCAGCTCCCGACTCATCAGCTGCTTGACCGCCGCATGCGGGGGCAAGCCTTCATGCACGACGCGGTATAGCTGCTCGCAGATCGGCATTTCCACTTGCGCGCGCGCGGCGACTTCTCGCACGGCGCGCGCCGCCAGCACGCCTTCCACCACCTGACCGATGGCTTTTTGCGAGTCCACAATGGATTCACCCGCGGCCAACGCGAGCCCAAAGCGTCGATTGCGAGATTGATCATCGGTACAGGTCAGCACGAGATCGCCGAGCCCGGCGAGACCCATGAAGGTGTCCTTGCGCGCACCCAGCGCCACACCCAAACGCGTCATTTCCACGAGACCGCGCGTGATGAGCGCGATGCGCGTATTCGCGCCAAATCCCAAGCCATCGGAAATGCCTGCGCCAATGGCCATGACGTTTTTCACCGCACCGCCGATTTCTACGCCCGTCATGTCGCTCGAGGTGTAGGCGCGAAAGTTATGACTGGAAATGCTTGCGGCGAGATCGCGTGCAAACTTCTGATCGGTGGCGGCAATCGTCATCGCCGTGGGCAGGCCGGCACCGACTTCGCGAGCGAAGGTGGGACCTGAGATCACCGCGGTTGGCACCTCACCCCCGAGCACCTGTTCAGCGACCTGATGCGGCAAGAGCCCGGTCGAAAGTTCGAAGCCCTTCGTCGCCCAGGCGAGCCGCAGATTCTGCGAGTGCGCGGCAATGCTTTGCAGCGTGCCGCGCAAGGCATGGCTCGGCACGGCGACCACGATATCGCGTGCGGCAGAAAGCACCGCGGCCAGATCGGGTTGCACCGTCAGCGCATCGGGAAAGGGCGCGTCCGGCAGATAGCGCCGATTACAGCGCTCGCGCGCGAATTCCTGCAGCGCCGCCGCATCGCGGCCCCCCAACAACGTGGGCCGCGACGTGCGTGCAAACTGAATCGCTAGCGCCGTGCCCCAAGAGCCGGCGCCCAGGATCGCGATGGGCGCCGCGGAAGCATGCGCTTCCACTACGGACGCCATCGGGATATCAATTTACGGAGGAGTTGGGTGCAGCGCCTGCTTGCTGTTGCTGCTGCTGTTGTTGAGCACGAGCAGAAGCCTGCGCGAACAAGGCATCGAAGTTGACCGGTGGGAGCAGGAACGGCGGGAAGCCACCCTTCATCAACAAGTCGGAGATCGTCTGGCGCGCATAGGGCAACAAATAATTCGGGCAGAAAATGCCCAGCAGACGTTGCTGATCTTCCTGAGGCACATTGCGAATGCCGAAGGCGCCGGCTTGCTGCAGCTCACACAACCAGACGGTCTTTTCGGCAGCTTGCGCCTCGACGCGCACGGTCAGCACGACTTCCTTGAGATCGCCGCCCAGATCGTTGACGTTCGTATTCAGATTCAAATTGATCGTGGGATTCGGCGTGTCGGGTGCGAGGCGCGGGCCTGCAGGCGACTCGAAAGAGACGTCCTTGATGTACACCGCCTGCGGCGCGAACTGGGGCGCGTTTGGATCATTCGCCTGGCCGTTCTGTACGGGTGCTTCGTCTGCCATGTGTCTAACCTCAAAATGCGTCGCGTAATTATCTACAGCGAACGATGCTCACGACGCAGCACCGCAGCTCGAGAGTTGGAGATGAGTCAGGTGTAGGAAGACGCGGACGTACGGACTCCCGCCGCTGGCGGTAGTCGCGCGTTCAGGACCGCAGTTCTTCTTACGAGCTTCTGCCCAGTAACTGGTCAAGCTCACCGGTGCGATCAAGCGCGGCCAAATCGTCATAGCCCCCTACATGACGTTCACCGATGAAAATCTGCGGGACCGTGCGCCGCCCGCCACTGCGAGCCAGCATGGTGTCGCGATCCTTGGGATCTTCGTCGATTTTGATTTCGCGCACCGCTACGCCCTTGCGTTCCAGCAGACTGCGCGCGCGCTGACAATAGCCGCACCAAGCGGTCGAGTACATCACTATTTCGGGATTCTGGTTCATGGCTACTTCTTTGGGGCGCCCTTCACGACAGGCAAGTTCTCTTGCATCCAACTTTGCAGCCCGCCCCGCAGTGCCACGACTTTCGAGAATCCTTGCGCCTTGAGCGCTTTGGCAGCGGCCGCGGCCGAAAAGCCGTTATCGCAGTAGACCATTACCGGCTTCTCTTTGAATTTCTTCAAGGTTTCGGCCTTGGCAGGCAATTCCGCGGCGGGGATGCTGCGCGCATCGATGATGTGCCCGGCCGCATAGGCGGTGGGCTCACGCACGTCGATGACCAGCGCGCCGCTATTGACGAGACGAACCCCGTCCTGCGTGCCGATCGCGGCGAAGCCGCGGGTGCGATGGCGAAGCTCGATCACGACAGCGAGAACAGCGAGAATCGCGGCCGCAGCAACCAAGAAGGGGTGATTGGTGGTGAATTCGACAAACCGGCTCATGGGGTCGGACTTCGATCTTGTAGGAAAAAATACCGGCGGCCCGGCGCAAAAGGGCCGGCAGTATAGCTCACGATATTTCCTCTCCTGAGGTGAAGGTGTCAGCCATTTCGCCTCCTTCCGCGGCAAGCGGCTGGCGCTGCCTTGCTCCTCTGCTGCACCTGCTGGTATGGGTCGCGGTCCTGTGTGTGCCGGACGTCACCTTCGGCGCAGGCGCCGAGGCCAAGGAAGCCGAGCTGCGCAAGGTGCGCACTCGCATCGAATCGATTCGCAAGTCGATTCACAACGATGCCGAGCGACGCGATTCGCTATCTCGGGAACTGAAAACCGCAGAACTCGCGATACAAGCGGCACGCCAGCAATTATCCGAAGTGCGCTCGCGGCGCATCGCCGCCGAAAAACGCCTGGGAGAACTGCAGGCTGAGCGCGCCGCGACCGAACAGCAGGTCGCGCTACAACGCGATGCGTTATCTGGTGAATTGGCGCTCGCCTATATGAACGGGCGCGAAGAGCGAATGCGCTTGCTGCTCAATCAAGGCGACCCGGCGAAGCTTGCGCGCACCCTTGCGTACTACAGCTACTTCAGCCGCGCCCGCGCCGAGCGCATTACGAAGATCAACGAACATCTCGCGCATCTCGAGCTCTTGAGCGAAAAGATCACGGCGGAAGCGACACGGCTCAAGGACATCGAGGCGGACAACGCACGCGAGGTTCGTGCGTTGGCGAGCGCGCGCGATCAACGCTCCAAAACCTTGGCGCAAATTCAAGCGCAACTCAAAAGCCGCAACCAAGAACTCACGAAGCTGGAACGCGAAGCACGCGCGCTCGAGAAGCTCGTCGAAGAATTGCGCCGCGCCATCGATGAATTCCCGGATCTTGCGGGCCAGCCGTTCAACAAGGTGCGCGGCAAACTGCCGTGGCCAGTGAAAGGCAGCGTGCTGGCGCGTTTCGGTCAGCTGCGTGCCGGCGGACCCCTCAAGTGGCAGGGCATTTTGATTGGCGCCGCCCGCGGCACGCAGGTGCGCGCGCCCTTTGCAGGGCGTGTCGTCTATGCAGATTGGCTACCGGGCTTGGGGCTGTTGATCGTGCTCGATCACGGCGGCGGCTACATGAGCCTGTATGGCCACAATGAGGAGCTGTATCGGCGCGTGGGTGAGCGCGTCGGCGCGGGCGATGTGCTCGGCGCGGTCGGTGATGCGGCAGGCGTCGGTAAACCTGCGTTGTATTTCGAGATTAGGCGACAACGGCAGGCTGTTGATCCGTCTCCATGGCTCGCCAAACCGTGACCCGCTTCACGTAGATTTTGCACGTACCCCATCAGTGGTACTGTTTGCTGCGCCCGCACAGTCGAAACTGCGGGCGAATTCAAGGATTAACGCAGCCACCAAACCGATGATTCGACAACATGGTTGGGGGATGGCCTGCGAAAGCATAAGGAATGACGGCAGCAATGGCGACGATACTCGATGACGACGATACGGTAGAGGCGCAAAGCCTTTCGACGTCGCTCGATCCGTACGGACAGCTGCTGAAGATGCTCATGCCGCGGGCGCAATGCATCGTGATCCACGATCGCATGGGCATTCCGCTGTGGATGTCAGACGGCTGCGATAGCAGCGACCTGCTGCAGCTCGTCGAGGAAGGCCTGAACAGCGCGCGGAACTGCACGCTCGATCCCGCCGAGCGCGAGGGCTTTGCGCGCTCCTGGGCCGGCGATACGGCTTATGTGTTCTTGCTGCGTAACGGCGCCGATCTGCTCGGCGCCGTTGCATTTTCGTTGCCCGATCCGACAACAGGCGCCCGCCCCTTCTCGATGTTGCTGGGGTTGCTGCGTCCGGCGCTGCAAGTCCTCAATCGCGAGCTCGTCAACCAATTCAGCATCGGTGATTTACAGCGCCATTTGCACTCGCGCGATGGCGATCTCGAGTTATTGCTCGATGCCAGCGGCGGCGATGAGGCACAAAGCGATGACTTCCAACGCTTGTTGCGCAGTTGTGTGGTGCACATGGGTTGCACCTTCGGCGCGCTGCTGATTCCGGAGATGAACATTGCGCTGGCGCATTCTGCGGATTTGACCAGGCAACGCAGCGATGCTGCCGCGCTCGATCGCGTGCAGCGTCATTTGTTCGCTTGGGCGCAGGTGCAGCGACGCACGCTGACGATGAACAAGCCCGCGCCCGCGCACAGTCCTTTCGGCGCCTTGCAGCTCAAGATCCTCGCTTGTCCATTGCGTCAAGGCGGGCAAGAGGTCGCCGGCATCTTGATGTTGTTCCGCTCGATGACGGCGCCGGACTTCGATATGCGTCAAGTGCGCATCATCGAGATGATGACGCGGCGGATGGCGTACGTTCTGCAGAACGCCTACGACGGCACCACCGGATTGTTATCGCGCGCGGCGTTCGAGCAACGTGCGTTTGCAGCCATCGGTACCGGCAGCGTCAAAAGCGATCACTGCGTGGCCTATGTAGACGTCGATCGTCTGCACGTCGTCAATGAAAACCACGGCATGCACGCGGGAGACGAGGCCATCGCGCGTGTTGCCGAGTGCATTCGCACGCATTTGCCGGTCGGCATGTTTGCCTCGCGCATCTCGGGCGATCGTTTCGCGCTGTTCTTCGCCGATACTTCGCTCGAGACGGCGGAGCAATTCTTGAACACGCTGTGCAGCACGATCGCGCAAGTGGAGCATCAGCACGATGGCAAAAAGTTGGATCTGGGCGTCAGCATCGGCGTCGCGCACGTCCCCGACACCAAATATCCCTTGACTCACGCGCTCGCCGCAGCCGAAGTCGCGTGCAAGGCAGCGAAGGATCGCGGTCGTGGCCGCGTCGAGGCGTATCACGACGCCGATCGCAGCATCGTGCGCCGCTATGAAGACGTCGCGATCGCGGGCGAATTGCGCGAGGCAATCGAAAACGATCGGTTCCGCATGGAGGCGCAACCCATTGTGTTGCTGGGTCACGATGGCCCGCCGAGAAGGTTCGAGCTGCTGTTGCGCATGATCGATAGCAATGGCGCGAGCGTTCCGCCCGATAAGTTTCTCTCCGCCGCCGAGCGCTATCAGATCGCCACGGACATCGATCGCTGGGTCGTCCAATACGTGCTCGAGATCCTGTCTTCGGCTGCGCCGGCGTTGCAGGGGCTCGGCGCGCATTTCGCGATCAATCTGTCCGGGCAGTCGGTCGGTGATGATGACTTCCTGGGATTCCTCGAGGCCAAGCTGCGCGAATACGACCTGCCGCCGAGCCTGCTGTCTTTCGAGATCACCGAGACCGCGGCAGTGGCCAATATCGTGCGCGCCGAAACGCTGGTGCGTCGGTTGCAGGATCTCGGTCATGACATCGCGCTTGATGATTTCGGCCGCGGCTTGTCATCGCTCACGTATCTGAAATCGTTGTCGGTCTCGGACTTGAAGATCGACGGCGGCCTGGTGCGCGATCTTGCCAGCAACTCGCGCTCGCAAGCGATGGTCACGGCCATCGTGCAATTGGCGCGTTCGATGAAACTGCGCACGACGGCCGAATGTGTCGAGAGTCAGGCCATCCAACAAGCAGTGACTCAGCTCGGCGTTGATTTCGGACAGGGTTTTGCGATCGGTCGGCCGCGCCCGCTCGAGATCGAACTTCAGGAGTTGCTGCGTGGCGCCCCCGGCATGCCGCGAGTGTCAGGATCGCCGCTGATGGCGCGACTGGCGGGTTGACCGTCGCTGAGCTGGGTCGCGATCGTTCTGTGACCGACCGCACGTAAGGCGCTACTTTCAGGGCACAGCTGTCTAGCAGATGCGTGGTTTTCGCCTGGATCCGCATCGGCAAGCATCGATACTTGAGCTCGTACATTCGAACACTCAGCACACCGAGCCTGATGACGCCCACTCGCACCGATCCGATGAAGCAAGCGTCGAGCCGTCCCGCCTCGACCCACTCGACCGCGAAGACTCTGCGAGTCTTCTGGATTTTTGCGGTGGGCTTGATTCTGGGTGTGGGTCTTTCGATCGGCCGGCCTGTGCAAGCAGATCGCAGCCCGCAGACGCGTGAGAGTGCTGAAAGCACCAATTCGCCGCTGCGCTGGCAGGACGCGCGTCTCTTGGCTGAAGTGCTCGAGCGCGTGCGTGCGGAATACGTCGATGACGTGTCCGATGAAGCGCTGATCACCGCGGCGATCAAAGGTTTGATGGCCGATCTCGATCCGCACTCCACGTTCTTGGGACCGAAAGAGCTCAAGACCATGCGCTCCACCACGCGAGGCGAGTACTCGGGCATCGGCGTCGAAGTCGCGGCCGACAATGGCATGGTTCGCGTGGTGACACCGCTGGAGGGTGGGCCTGCGGCGCTGGCGGGCGTGCTCGCTGGCGATCAAGTGCTGGCTGTCGATGATGTTCCTGTCGATCCTGATGATCTCGGCGCCTCGATCGAACGCATGCGCGGCAAGGTGGGCACCGCGGTCAAACTGACACTGACGCGCTCAACCGATGCGACGCCGTTCGAGCTGTCGCTGACGCGCGCAAATGTTCAAGTCAGCAGCGTGAAAGCCAAACTGGTCGAGCCGGATTTGGGCTACATCCGCATCACTCATTTCACGGCGACGACGGCGGCCGATTTGCAGCGCGCCTTTGATGCGCTGGTCGATGAGAACGGCAGCAAGCTTGCAGGGTTGGTACTCGATCTGCGCGACAACCCGGGCGGCTTGCTGGAAGCGGGCGTCGAGGTGGCGGATGCATTCCTCGATGATGGCGTCATCGTTTCCGCGGAAGGACGCGCGCACGATGCGCGTTTCGTCATGCGCGCGACGCGTGGCGACCTGCTCGAGGGCGCGCCGCTCACCATTCTCGTCAATCGTCGCTCTGCATCGGCCTCTGAGATCGTTGCGGGCGCGCTGCGCGATCACCAACGCGCCACGCTCATCGGCCATCAAACCTTCGGCAAAGGCTCTGTGCAGACGGTCGTGCCGCTCTCCGGCGGCCATGCGATCAAGCTGACGACCTCGCGCTACTACACGCCCTCCGGCATATCGATCCACCAAAAAGGGATCACGCCCGATGTGGTTATCGATCCAAAGGACATCGAACTGGCAGGCCGCGTCGATTCATCAGCTGTGCTGGGTGATCTCGAAGCCGATTACGAGCTACGCGTAGCGCTCGACACGACGAAGAATGCGCAGCCGCTGTCTGCCGCAGTGGCCGCAAGTCAAAGCACAGCGCCTTAACGCGATCGCGCCGATATTCATCGGTGCGATATGACGCACGTACGCCACCGCATTGCTCAATGCGCAGCGAGCGGCTCACACCGCACCGCTAGCGATCGCCCGCAGCGCCCAGACGACGATCCATAGCGCCATTGCGATGCTCGGCAGCGTCGTGAGCGCAAAGCCAAGTGCGCGAGATTTCGGCTCGCGCACATAAGACATGGCATAAATCGCGCGGCCGATGATGAAGACCGCGCCAAAGCCTGCGGCCCACAACGGACTGATGAAGCTTGCGCAGATCCATAACAGCGGCAAG
>CAZIXV010000091.1:0-12534 GCA_964543105.1 uncultured Steroidobacteraceae bacterium | reverse complement strand
TACAAGATGCCGTTCAGCGAAGTGAAGATCGATGGCCTGCTCATTCATGAAATGGCCACCTCGAAAGCCGCATCGACCGTCGTGCGCGCCATCGTGGACTTGGCGCATGCGCTCTCACTGACCGCGTGCGCCGAAGGCGTCGAAACAGCAGAAGCTTTCGAGTTCCTCGAACAGATCGGCTGCGATGCACTTCAAGGCGATTTCATCGCCGCCTCGATGCCCGCCGGCGAAATCGAAACCTTCGTCGAAGTGTGGAACGGCTCGGATCACACGTTGGTGCCGGTGGTTAGGAAGTAGCTCCACGGGCTACAGGCCACGGGCTACAGGCTACAGGCTACAGGCTACAGTCAGAACCCGAGCCCCGAGCCCCGAGCCCCGAGCCCTTTTACAGCATGCAGTTACATTCTGGCTGTAGCCTGTAGCCCGTAGCCTGTAGCCCGCCGGTCACCCGTTGGCCGCAAAACGCGTGCTTCGCGAACGCCGCACCATGGTGAGCGGTGCAGCGAGCACGATGCGTGTGCCCTGGTCGGGTTCTTCGAAGTTGACGGTGCCGCCGAGCATGCGGGCGCGGTATTCCATGATTTTCAGGCCCATGCCGGGGCTGCCTTGGGCGAGGCCTGCGGACAAGCCGATGCCATCGTCCGTGATCGATAACTGGAGTTTGCGGCCGATGGTACGCAGGTCGATCGCGATCGATGTGGCGCGTGCGTAACGCGCGGCGTTCGTCGTGGCTTCTTGAGCGATGCGATACAGATGCGTCGCCGCGCTTTCTTCCAGATCGGGCAGTTTCTGTTCGCCGACCGTGAAGGTGCAGTTCAAGCTGTACATGTCGGTGCAGCGCGCCGCGAGATGGCGCAGCGCCTCGGTCAGTCCGCCACGTTCCAGATTCACCGGCGCAAGACCGCGCGCCAGCGAGCGCGTGCTTTGAATGGCGCGAGCGAGCAGATCGCTGATCTTCTGCACCTGCGGCAAGTACTGCTCGGCCTCACGTGCAAGCTGCATCTCGAGACCCTTCATCAATAAGGATAGGCCGGTGAGCTCCTGGCCAAGCCCGTCGTGCAAATCGCTGCCGAGACGGCGTTGCTCGCGATTGGAGATCTCCAGGATCTCTTGCTCCAGAGCTTTTTGCGCCGTCACATCGCGAACGGTGCAGACGACATTCGTGATCGTGCCGCGATCGCGCAACGGCACCATCGTGAACATGAGCCAGCGAATCGTGCCGTCTGCCGAAAGCCAGGCGCGTTCCTGATCGGTCGATGGTCGACCGCTACGTACGATCGATGTGGCTTGTGCTTCGACATCGATCACGCCTTCTTCGAGCCAGACTTCCGATAAGCGCTTGCCGATGACGTCTTCGCGCTTCTTGCCGAGCGTATCGAGCAGCGCGCGGTTCACGACGGTGAGCTGTCCGTCCGCGTTCACCGAATAGACCATCTCCGGCAGGCTCTCGATGAGCGTGGTCAGGAACAGGCGTTGTTTGTCGAGCGCTGCTTCTGCGGTACGCCGCTCGCGCCGATCGCGCGCTTCGCTCAATGCGCGTCGTACCACCGCGGGCAGACGCTGCAAACGATCTTTGACGACGTAATCGGTGGCGCCGCTTTTCAGCGCTTCGGTTGCGCGTTCTTCGCCAAGCGAACCGGAGACGAAAATGAACGGCACATCGGGACAGGTTTTCTGCACGATCTTCAACGCAGCAAGGCCGTCGAAGCCGGGCAGGGTGTAGTCGGCCAGCACGACATCGGGCGGCGTCGGCAACAGCGCTGCTTTGAACGCAGCTTCACTCGCCACGAGTTGCCAGTCGACGTCGAGGCCATCGCGTGCAAGCTCGAGTTCGATCAGTTCGGCGTCGTGTGCATCGTCTTCGAGCAGCACGAATCGCAAGGACGCTTCCCGCTCCTTATTCATAGGCGATGTGATATCCGCATCCATTGGGTCCACGTGACGGGCAAAGCTAACACTGATTCATTGACTGTGGAAAATGTGGATTGCCGTTCGCTTGTACCCCCGCAAACTTGGGTGCTACAAGCGGCGTTCGTGTTCGATCGTCGCAGTTGTCGCAGGTGCCCAATGCCAGAACAGACCAGGATTGTCATTGTTGATGATCACCCCTTCGTTCGCGAAGGTTTGAAACAGCTCCTGGCGGGCCAAAGCGAATTTCAATTGATCGCGGAAGCCTCCTCAATGGCGGATGCCCAAGCCGCGATCAGCGGCGCGGAACCCGATGTGGCGGTGGTTGATCTGGCGCTCGGTTCGGATGATGGCATCGATCTCGTGCGCTGGATCCGTCAAAACCATCCCGACGTGCGGGTGCTCGTATTGTCGATGCAGGATGAGGCCTTGTACGCGGAGCGCCTACTGCGCCTCGGCGTGAGCGGCTATGTGATGAAGAACGTCGCCGGAACCGACTTCTTGGGTGCGCTGCGCAAAGTCGCACGCGGCCAAAAACACGTCAGTGCGGCAATGGGTGAGCGCTTATTGAGCCAGGTCGCACGCGGCCGCGCGCCCGGCGCCGATGAAGATCCAGTGTCGGCGTTGACGGGTCGCGAACTCGAAGTCTTTCGTTTGATCGGCGAGGGCATCAGCACCCGCGAAATTTCTCAGCGGCTCGAGCTGTCGATGAAGACAGTCGATGCGCACCGCAGGCACATGCGGGAGAAGCTCAATCTGCGCTCGACGAGTGAGCTGATTCGCTACGCAACGCAGTGGGTCGCGGATCGTGCTCAGGGAACCGAGAGCGCGAATTCTTGAGTGATTCGTGCCTGTCATGAGATCTAAGCGGTTGAAGGTAGGCTGATATTCCATAACTTGTCGCATGCCCTCGCCCTTAAGAGCGGCTCACGACGAAAGGCGGTCCGAGCGCTACCGACATTAGGGGAACGGCTGATATCCCCTACACGTGTGGTGCCAGAAGATCCTGACTTGATCTGGTTCAGTTCGATCGCTTGAACATCGAAGACGGCGACATCGAGCTGAGAAAAGGCGCCTTGGCGCCGTCGCTGAAGTTGATGTCGACGTGACCGCCGCTACCAAAACCCCCGAATGCGCAGCCGCCCCGCCGGCCGCCGAATTGTGTGCGGCGATTGGCGATCTTGCGCAAGCTTCATCCGGCACCGCGCTCGCCCTGCGACAGGCGTTGAGCGCATTGCCGAGCTTCATGTTCGTCGTCGATCGTGAACTCAAGATCGTGTTCGCGAATCGCCCGGTGCATGGCAAAACGGCTGAAGAACTCGTTGGCTTACCGGTGCGAGAAATCTTCCCATCGAACCTGCAATCAGTCGCGCTCGCAGCATTCCAACGTGTGCTTGCGAGCGGCGAGCCCGACGGCTTCGCCTCGGAACTCGACGGTGCCGACGCCCAGTCGCGTCATTTCGATACGAACGTGACGGCGGTGCGCCGCGGCGAGGAGATCGTCGCGTTGACGGTCGTTGCCAACGAAACGACCGAACAAGTGCGCGCCGAGCGCGCCATTGCGACGCAAGCGCGCATGATCGAATCGATGCTCGAGGGCGTTGCCGTCATCAACGAGCAAGGCATCATCGAGATCACCAATCCCGCGTTCGATCGCATGTTCGGTTTCAGCCGCGGCGGTTTGATCGGCCGCGATATGGCGGAACTCACGCATGGTGCGTTCTCACAGCGCGGCGCTTGGCCGTTGCAGAACGGAGTGAGTTCACTGACGCTCGAATTCGACGCACAACGCCGCGATGGCTCGAGCTTCGCAGTCGCGGGCGTGCTGTCGCGCTTCGAGGTAGCCAGCCGCAATCACAGCCTGATCGTGTTGCAGGACATCAGTGAGCGCAAACAGCTCGAGCGCGCGATCCTGTTGGCGGTAAATCGCGAGCAATACCGCATCGGCAATGATTTGCACGACGGCTTGGGTCAAGAGCTCACGGGCATTGCGTTGATGTTGCGGGGCGTCGCTGGCCGACTGACGACAGAATATCCGACGATCCTGCCCGAGATCGAAAGCATCACGAAGCTGGTGAGTAACGCGATCGAGAACACGCGTGCGCTCGCCCGGGGTCTTTCGCCGGTGAATCTCGAGCGCGGCGGACTACTCGATGCGCTCGAAGGGCTCGCAATGAACGCGATCGAACTTTACGGCGTCCAAGTCGCGTTCTCGCATCGCGTGCATGCCGGTAAACAACTCGGCGCTGAGCTGGCGAATCATTTGTATCGCATTGCGCAGGAAGCCGTACGCAACGCCGTGCGCCACGGTCGGGCTCGGACTATACGACTGCATTTAACGGTTACGCGCGCTAAGGTTAGTCTCGCAATCACCGATGATGGCGTCGGTTTGCCCGAACATGCGATGGATGCGATGGGCATGGGGTTGAAGATCATGCGGTATCGCGCTCGCATGTTAGGCGGCGAAGTGCTTTTCGAGCGCGTTGAGCCGCAAGGGACGCGAGTGGTGTGCGAATGCCCGCTCACCGTTTCCACTGCGCGCACCAAGACGCACGGACGTTCCTCTAAAGCGAAGGCTGCGGTCGCAGCGAAGTAAGTGCTAATGCGTAGAGCAAGGTAAAACGTGCATGCGTTCATTCTTTTGAACGCATCGTTTAGCTGATCATGACGAGTCGACTGTGAGTCGTTATGGAAGGCGTCGGATGCAACGAGAGATTCAACCGTCGTAGGCGGCGGTTCATTGAGGAGAGAGGTAATGACCATAGGTCCATCGATGTTCAAAACGTCGCACAAGCCCGGCCCGGCGGCGCCGAAAGATCGTAAGCGACGCGTTTTGATCGTCGACGATCATCCCATCGTGCGCCAGGGGTTGCGCCGCTTGATCGAAGCGGAAACGGACCTCGAGGTGTGCGGTGAGGCCGAAACCGCCCGCGAAGCGAAGTCGCTGATCCGCGAACTCGAGCCCGATGCCGTGATCGTCGACGTCTCGCTCAAACAGGGCGACGGCCTGGAACTGGTCAAGGATGCGCGCGCGCACTATCCGTCGCTGCCGCTGCTGGTGCTCTCGATGCACGATGAGGCGATCTACGCCGAGCGCATGCTGTCGGCCGGAGCGAATGGTTACATCATGAAGCAAGCGGCTTCGGATCAATTCCTGGTGGCATTGCGCCGTGTGCTCGAAGGCGGCATCTACGTCAGCGAAGCCGTCGGTAACAGCATGATCGAGAAGTTCGCATCGGGCGGTGCGTATATTTCTGCGAACCCAATTGATAGCCTGACGAATCGTGAATTGCAGGTACTGCATATGATTGGCAAGGGACTGTCGACGCGACAGACGGCGGAGGCGCTCAACTTGAGCGTGAAGACCGTCGAATCGCATCGTCAGCGCATCAAACGCAAACTGTCCTTGCGTACCTCGGCGCAGCTCATGCAATACGCCGTCAACTGGTACGCGGGCCGGGAGCCGAGCCGCGACCCTGCTGCGCGGGGTTGATGGCCTTACAAAGTGGGGATGATGTCACTCGAGGCGCTTTTCGCACCGGCGACACGCGATGGATTGCTCATCGGTTTGCTCATCGCGGGCGTTCCTGCGGCGCTCGCGCTGTGGGTGCTTTGGCGGCGGCTGAGTCAGCTGCGCGCTAAAGCACTGCGTGATGGCGCGACCTTCCGGCGCAATCGCGCCATCGTCGAGGCGACCGGCGAAGGCGTCCTCGAACTCGATAGCTCAGGGAAGGTGCGCTATGCGAACCCGGCAGCCGCCAAGCATCTGGGCTACGACGTCGAGGAACTGATCGGCCGCGACTATCGCGATTTCATCAATACCGATGAAGACTCCGGTGCCGTCCCGGATGTCTCGCGCCGCGTACGCTTCACCACTGACATCATGCGTGGCGTCGGCGCGCTGTTACGGCGCAAGGACGGACAGCGCCGTCCTGTCGAATACCGCATCGTGCCGATCACCGCGGACTGCAAGACCGTCGGCACGGCGTTGACGTTTCGCGATGTCACCGAGCGCGAACGGCTCGACATCCTGCTGAAGGACATGCAGACGACGGCGAAGATCGGCGGCTGGGAATACGACGTCGACACCAAGCGCACGCATTGGACCGATGCCGTATACGCGATCTTCGAACTCCCGGTCGGGCGTCCGCTGTCACTCGAGCAAACCAAACAATACTTTCATCCCGATGATGCCGCCGCGCTGGAAAGCGCGACGGTTGCGGCGCTGACGAGCGGGCGTTCTGCCGATCTTCAAGTGCGCATCACGAGCGCGCGCGGCCGGCAGCAGTGGCTGCGCATCATTCTCAAAGCCGAACGCCGCGATGGCAAAACCGTCCGCCTGCACGGGACGTATCAGGACGTCACGGCGCGGATTCAGACCGAGCTGCAAGTGCTCGAGACGCGCGACTTTTACGAGCTGACCCTCGATGCAATGCCCACGATGGTGGCGTACATCGACAAAGATTTGCGCATCACCTATGTGAACAAGGCGATGGCCGAGTGGTTCGATCAGCCGCGTGAGGCACTCGTCCACCAGCGCTTTCGCGAAGTGATCGTCAAGGATGTGGCCGATACGCTCGGGCCGCACATCGCGGCGGCGTTGCGTGGTGAAGTGTCGAACATTACCCATTCGGGAACACGCGCCGAGGTGACGCGCGATTGGCAAACGCACTTCATTCCTCGCGTTGATGCACAAGGCGAAGTGCATGGCTTCTTCATCATCGTGTACGACCTGACCGAGCTCAAGCGGCTGGAAACGCGCCTGCTCGAGGCGCAAAAGATGGAAGCCATCGGCCAGCTCACGGGCGGCATCGCGCACGACTTCAATAATCTGCTCGGTGTCGTGCTCGGTAATTTGCAATTGCTCGAGCGCAGCCTGGCCGAATCGCCGAATCTCGCTCGCAAGGTACACACTGCAATGCGCGCTGCGGTGCGCGGCGCCGATCTCACGCGACGGCTGCTCACTTTCGCGCGCCGCCAGATTCTCGATCCGTCGGTCATCGATCTGAATCGGCAACTCTCGGCGTTTCAAGATCTGGTGCAGCGGACGCTGGGCGATTCAATCGAAGTCCGTCTGTCGCAGGCCCCCGATCTTTGGCACGTCCGTGTCGATGCCGGGCAGCTCGAGAACGCGATTCTCAATCTCGCTATCAATGCGCGCGATGCCATGCCGCAAGGCGGCCGCCTGACGGTGCGCTCGCGCAATGTCGTCCTGGATGCCGCCTTCTGTCGTGAACATCCGCAGGTCGAGCCCGGCGAGTATGTATCGATCACCGTCAGCGATACCGGCACCGGCATCGAACCGGCCGTGTTGAAGCGTGCCTTCGAACCGTTCTTCACAACCAAGGAATCCGGTAAGGGCAGCGGCTTGGGCCTAGCGATGGTGCACGGATTTGCCGAGCAGTCCGGTGGTGTGGCGACGATCCAAAGCGAATTCGGTCGTGGCACGACCGTCACGTTGTATCTCCCGCGCTGCTGGGAAGAGCAGGCCGAACGCGAAGATACGATCGTCACCCAGGCGGCGCCGGGCGGCGACGAAACGATTCTCGTGGTCGAGGACGATGCGGATCTGCGCGAGACCGTCGTGACAGCGCTGGGACAACTCGGCTATCGCGCCATTGCTGCTGCAAATGCGGCGAGCGCGTTGAAAATTCTCGCAGGCACGGAGCGCATCGATTTGTTGTTTACCGATGTGATGATGCCAGGCGGCATGCTGGGTCCCGGTTTGGCGATGCAAGCCCGTGAACTGCGTCCGAGTATCGAGGTGCTGTTCACGACAGGCTATGCCGATGCAGCTGCACTGAGTAGCACGGTCGGATTGTCGAGCACCGACATCATCTATAAGCCGTATCGCAACGAAGAGTTAGCGCTGCGCATTCGCTATGTATTGGACCGGGAGGCGCGCGTTGCTTGAAGAAGCAAACAAACTGCTCGTGATCGACGACCAAGTCGATCTGTGCGAGTTCATTTCGGAAGCTGCCCACACGCTCGGTTTCGAAACTCGTGCAGTGACCGAGCCGGATGCTTTTCGGCGGGCCATTCAAGAGTTTCAACCGACGGTCGTCGTCCTGGATTTGCAGATGCCGGGAGCCGATGGCATCGAATTGCTGCGTTTTCTCGGCGAGCGCGGCAGCAAGGCGCAGGTGCTCGTCGCCAGCGGCATGGATCAACGAGTCCTTGCAACCGCCGAGCAGATCGGCCGCGCGCAAGGACTGAGCATGCTCGGCACATTGCAAAAGCCAATTCTTCTGGCCGATCTAGAAGCGACGCTGCGGCGTTGCATGCGCGGCGATAGCCCGATCTCTCCCGAAGTGCTGACAGCCGCCCTCGATGAACGCCAGATCGAAGTGCACTACCAACCCAAAGCCACCCGCACTGCGCCGGGACGCTGGATCGTCGAAGGTGTCGAAGCGCTGGCGCGTTGGCAGCATCCGCAACTAGGCGCCATCTCGCCCGTTCGGTTCATTCCGCTTGCCGAGAAACACGGCTTGATCCGTCGGCTCACCGAACAAGTGTTGGAAGCCTCGCTCGCCCAATGCCGGGCGTGGGACGAGGCGGGTTTGCAACTGTCGGTCGCCGTGAATCTCTCGCCGCAGCTGCTGAATGATCTTTCCTTCCCGGATCACGTCGCGCGCATGGCCGCGCAGATCGGCGCCGACGCGCGTCGCATCATCTTCGAGGTCACCGAAAGCGCGGCGATGTTCGATCCCGGCACGACGATGGACGTCTTAACGCGCATGCGCGTGAAGAACTTCGGTCTATCCATCGATGACTTCGGCACCGGCTACTCTTCTCTGAAGCAGCTGTATCTCATGCCGTTCAGCGAGTTGAAGATCGACACCTCGTTCGTCCGCGACATCTTCACCCACGAAGACGCGCGCACGATGGTTGAAACCATGGTGCTCCTCGCGCATAAACTGCGTCTCACCGCCTGCGCCGAAGGCGTCGAATCCCAGGAAGTCCTCGACTTCCTCGACGGCGTCGGCTGCGACCGCGCCCAGGGCTACTTCATCGGCCGCCCCATGCCGAGCGAACCCCTCTGGGAGCGGGTGCGCGAGTGGAATGCCAAGCAGAGATAGCAGGTTACGGGCGACAGGCTACAGGCTACAGCCAGAGAGGAAGGTTGGCGCGGTCGGATACGTAAAAGCTGCTGGCCAGAGAAGACGTCGCCTGTTCGATGCGTTCTGTTACCGGCTAGCTGCCCTTCGCTGTCTGCCAACTTCGATGAGTTCTGGCTGTCGCCTGTAGCCTGTCGCCTGCCTCTTCCTACCGTAGCCCGTAACCCGTAACCCGTAGCCCGGTCTTAAACCTTCCCCTCCCTCCGCTGCATCCAACTCTTCGATGAGCTTGCAAGCGCGAACTTCAGTGGATGCGGCGTCGTTGACCGATGCTTCGCTGGTCGAGGCGGCGCGGCGCGGTGATATGCGCGCGTTCGAGCGCTTGTATCGACTTCACAGCGGCAAAGTGCTCGGACTGTGTCTGCGCATGACGCGGCAGCGGGAGATTGCGGAGGATTGTGTGCAACAGACGTTCGTCAGAGCGTGGCGAAACTTGGCGGCGTTCGAGGGGCGTAGCGCCTTTGGGACCTGGCTGCATCGGATCGCCGTCAACGAAGTGCTTACGCATGCGCGCAATCGCGGCACTCGCAGCGAAGGCGGCTCGCTCGTAGGGAACGACGATGACGATACGCTCGAGAACATTGGCGATGCCAGCGTCGCAAGCGACGGCGCCGAGGTCATGGATGTAGAGAAGGCGCTGGCCAGTCTGCCTGAGGGCTCGCGGCACGTCGTCGTGCTGCAAGCCGTCTACGGCTACAGTCATGAAGAAGTCGCCGACATGCTCGGCGTCGCCGTGGGCACCTGCAAAGCGCAATTGCATCGCGGACGTAAATTATTGCGCGAGCGTTTGGGGCTTCCGGAGCTCGACACATGAATGCACCACACGATGCGCTCGATGCACTGCTCGAACGTGTGCCACGCCAGGTCGCACCCTCACGCGATCTATGGCCTGCGATCGAAGCACAGATCGCCGCACAATCGGTCGGCACTCGATCGCCACGCCATACACGACGCTGGTTGCAACTGGCGGCAGCGGTCGTGCTCGTGGTTGCCTCTTCCACGATTACGTTCTTCGTCGTCGAGCGGTCGATGCAGCAAAAACTCATCCAGGCGCGCAATGAAGTCACCCAGCAAATGCAGCCGGTGTTGAGTGCGATGCCGGTGCGATTCGACGGTTACGAGCGCATTGGCGAGAGCTACGAAGAGGCGCACGCCCAGCTCGATGCGGAGTACGCCAAGCGCATCCAGCATCTGCCGCCGGCCGTGCGTGTGAAAATCGAGCGCGACATCGCTGATCTGCGCCGCGCCGCACGCGAGATTTCGACAACGCTTGCGCAGCATCCCAGCGATCCGCTGCTGCAGGATCTCCTCGTATCGACGTATCAACGCGAGATTCGCTTGATGTCGGAAGTGAACAGCATGGCTGCGTCGCTCGCAGCGGGAACCGATTTATGAAGACCTATCTGAATGTCGTCTCGCGAGTTTGCATCGCAGCCGCTCTGCTGGTCGCGGCAAGCGTGCCGGCGGCCACGCTCGAGGAGCGCGGGGCAGTCGATCCCAAAGGTGACGTCGAGATCATCAACGTCGCGGGCAGCGTGCGCGTTACGGGTTGGGAAAGAGCGGAAGTGCAGGTCACGGGCGAAATCGATGGAGACAACCGTCTCGAGTTCTCGACGCAAGGTTCGCGTACGCTCGTGCGTGTCGTAGCGGGTAACGGTCGCGGGCGCTCTGCGGCGGCACTCGTCGTACACATTCCACAGTTGAGCTCGTTGTCGATCAATACGACGAGCGCGGATCAAACGATTGATCGCATCAGGGGGCGCCAACGCTTGCAGTCCGTGAGCGGCTCGATCGACACCGAGATCGGCACTGAAGATCTTCATGTGAAATCGATCAGCGGTGACATTCGCGTGCGGGGCGTCGGCAATGAAGCGCAGCGCGTCGCGGCTATGCGGCGGGTGAGTTCGGTGAGCGGTGATTTGACGCTGTCCGGGATCGGCGGCGAGCTCGAAGCGGAAACCGTCAGCGGCGATCTGGATGTCGATGCGACGCAGCTCACCCGGGCGCGCATCAATACTACGAACGGCGATCTGAACATTGCGGCGCAATTGGCCAAGGACGCGCGTATCGACGTCGAAGCTGTCAACGGCGATGTGCGCTTGGATCTGCGAGGCCGCGTCGATGCCCAGTTCAACGTGCGCACGTTCAACGGCGACATCACGAGCTGCTTCGGCGATGCGCAAGTGCAAACCCGCGAGCGCGGACCGGGGAGCCACCTCGATCTCACGCAGGGCGAAGGCTCAGCGCGCGTGTACATCAAGACATTGAACGGCGACGTCGAGCTGTGTGCGAAGGGTCGCTGACTTCTCGCTGCACGAGGCGCATTTTATGAGAGATTGACCTGGGCTTGCAGGTGGCGCCTCTCGCCCGCGGAGGTTACGATCCTGCGGCATGATCGATCCAACGCCTGTAAAAATTGCGCCTTCTGAAACCGATCCGTGGCGGATCCTATTGGTTGATGACGAGCCAACGCAGCGGCTCATCATGGCCAGGTTGTTGAAGCGCGCGGGCTACGAAGTCGAAACTGCGGGCGATGGCCGCGAGGCGCTCGCCAAGGTCGAAGCGGGCGATTTCCAATTGATGATCACGGATTGGGAGATGCCTGAAATGGATGGCATCGCCCTGTGTAGTGCCGTTCGCGCCCTGCAGAACAAGGCCTATGTGTACATCATTCTGCTCACCGCACGTGATGCGATCGAACACGTGGTGACGGGTTTACAGGCGGGTGCGGATGACTATCTGACCAAACCCGTCATCGAGCCGGAGCTGATGGCCCGGCTCAACACCGGCAAACGCATCGTGACACTCGAGCGCTCGCTGCGGATGGCGAACGAGGAAAACCGACGCCTGTCGATCACCGATCCGTTGACCGGTGTCTATAACCGCCGTCATTTGATGGAGCAGTTGCCGCGCGAGATCGAACGTGCTGCGCGCTATGGCCGGCAATTGTCGGTCGTCATGTGCGACGTTGATCATTTCAAAAAGATCAACGACACCCACGGTCACCAGATCGGCGATGAAGTGCTCAAATGGTTCGTCGACAATCTGAGCAAGAAGGTGCGCGGCTCCGATTGGATCGCACGCTATGGCGGAGAAGAATTCGTCGTCGTGCTGCCCGAGACGAATGTCGCGAGCGGCGCGATCGCCGCAGAGCACATGCGTGCCGAAGTGGTCGCCCAACCGTTCATCGATGGCGACACGAGTTTCTCTGTCTCGGCCAGCTTCGGCGTCTCAGGCTGGAAGCAAAACGTTCCCAGCGGTTCAACCCTCGATGAACTCATGGCGAAATGCGACGCCGCGGTCTACGAAAGCAAAGACGCCGGCCGCAATCGAGTGACGACGCAAGGGATGGACTGAGCGCGGCGGCTAACGGTTGGAAGCCCGACAGGCTACAGGCTACAGGCCGCAGGCCGACAGGCTACAGGCCACAGGCTACAGCCAGAACTAGATCGACGGTTGGACGACAGCCCAGCGTCCAACATCCCTTACGTTTTCGAACGAGCCGACC
>CAZIXV010000090.1:0-12699 GCA_964543105.1 uncultured Steroidobacteraceae bacterium | reverse complement strand
GGCCGCACAGCCTGCGAACATCATTGCCGTGGCGCGCGAGGCGCCGATTTTTGCTGCAAACAGCCCCATGCACAGCACGCCGACGGAAGCCGCCGCGCTGGTCGCCATGCCGACAGCGATAGCAGATCGATCGGCGAAGCCTGCCATCACCAGCACTTGTGGTTTCCAGCCGGTGAGGAAGTAACTAACGAAAAAGCGCATGAACGAAGCGATCCACAGCAGCAGTGTTGTCCGGCGCACGGCTGGCGAAAGGATGGCCGCGACGGTGCTGAACGTTCTTACCTTCGCTTGTGGCTTGGGCGGCAGCTCGGTCATTGGCGCCTGACCGAAGCGATGTCGCAGCTTGTTGATTCGTGCGAGCGCATTCGGTGGTTGCCGCGCGATCAGAAAATTGATCGATTCCGGCAAGGCGGCGTAGCAGAGAATCGTCGTTACGCTGCCGAGGATAGCCGCTGAAAGGAAGATCGCGCGCCAGCCATACACATCGATGACGGCCGCACCGATCGCCGCGCCCATGATCGCGCCGATGGCGAAGCCGATATGCACCAGCGCGAGAAACAGGTTGCCGCGTTTCTCGTTCGAGAACTCGACCACCATGATGCTGAGCGAAGGTAACAGTGCGCCCACGCACGCGCCGACGACGAAGCGAAACATCATCAGCTGCACGATGTTCTGGCTGAGTGTCAGACCGAACATACCGAGCGACGAGATGGTCATGGCCGCGAGAATGACCGTGCGTCGGCCTACTTTGTCGGCTTGTGGCGCGACGAAAAGTGCGCCAACCAACATGCCGAATGCACCGGCACTCAGCACGATGCCAAAGGCTTCCGGGGCGATATTCCATTCGCGCAGCAGTGCCGGTGCGGCATAGGCGATCGATGTCGTGTCGAGGCCGTCACTGATATTTCCCAGTATGCAGAGCCCGACGACGATGATCTGCCACAAGGTCAGCGGCCCGTCCTGGCCAATGGGTTGGACGCCGGAAGGTGCCGCCATACGATGCTCTCCTTTTGAAGGGGTTCGCGAATATATCAGCCTGTCTTATATTAAACAGCAATCGTGCGACAAGTCCATCGCGTCACCGCCAATGAGGACACGGCGCATAGAAACGGCGCGCCATTCACAGCGATACCGACAACGGGTTGATGACTCATTGGTTGCGCACTTCTCTTTGCGTTCGGCGCAAGAAATCCAGCACCAGCGCGTTGAACGCCTCGGGTTGTTCCCACGGCGCCTGATGTCCGGCGTTGCGAATCACGTGAGGCTCTGCGTTGGGCAAGCGTGCAGCGATGACTTGCAGCATCGCCGGCGTGAGCAGTCGATCGTGTTCACCTGCGATGAGAAGAATGGGTGCCTGGGTCGCAGCCAGCGCTGCAAGTGTGACTTCGTTGGTGTGCGTTCTTGGCGCAAGTCCGACGCTCTGCGCGCGCTGGCGAATCTCGATCCAGCGTCGCGTACCTTCCGGATTGCTGTCGCGATAGGCCTTCGAGAGTTCCCGTTCTGCGGGCGAGGGAGGAACGCTTGCGGTTGCGCGTTCCGCAGCGGCGGTGCGGCGCGCGGCCAGAATGAGTGGATCCTGATATGAGATGAGCGAGCAGGCGAAAACCACGCTGGCCACACGCCCAGGGTGTGAAAGCAAAAAGTCCGCGGCAACCGTTGCACCGCCGGCAACCGTGACCAGATGCGCGCGCTGGATGCCGAGCGCTTTCAGCACACGTTCGAGGTCTTCGGCGTGATTGATCGGCGTCGTAATCGGTTGCGTCGCGCCTACGCCGCGTCGCGAGTAGGCGATGACGCGAAAGCCGGCGTTAGCAAATGCCGCTCGCTGTTCAGGCCACGACTCGAGACTGCCGGCGAAAGCGTGCATCAATACGAGAGGCTCACCGCTGCCGCCCGTGTCCCAATACGGAAGCGACGCGCCGCCTACGTCGATTTCTCCGGTGACGATCGGCGCGACGGGCGCACGGTTGCTGATACAGGCGGTGAGCGTGGTCAGTCCCGCCGCAATAAGCAAGCCACGACGCGAGCAAGTGATGCGAAAAGGCGCTGACATCAGCCAGACAATTGCGGCAGGCTCAAGAAAGTCGCGGGGTTTTCGATCAGCATCGCGCGCAGCTCGGCGCGACTCAGGCCCGCTTCGAGCAGCAAATGAGCCGAGCGCGCCAGCAGGTCATCGGGGAAAGGGTGATTCGCCTGGCCGCTATCGCTGCTCAGGATCACATGCTTCGGTCCAATCTCGCGGATGGCATCGCGGTATTGCTCGACGCTAAAGCTGGCGCGCGCACCCGTCATGAAGTTGGCGACGAATTCGATGTATGCGCCCAGTTCGGCCGCTTGCTTCATCTCAGCGACGCTCATGTTGATTGGGCGGCCCATCGCATGCGTCGTGACGATCTGCTCAATGCCTTGGCGCTTGGCTTCGCGGATGATGAGCAGCGCTTCTGCCGGTGACACATGGCCGGTGGCGAGCGCGAGCTTCGCGCTGCTATCGCGCAGCTGCGCCTGCGCAATCGTTTTCAAGAGCGTGATCGTTTCGGGCAGGAGCGCGCCGTCGCGCGACACCAGGACAGAGGCGCGATCCGGGCTGTTAGATTGACGCACGTAATGCTCAGCATCCCAGGTCGGCATGCTGACGATTCGCCCATATGAGCCTTTCAGCTCAACGAAGTGCTGAACTGCCTCGGGGTTCAGGCCGCCCACGCTGAAATTGCAGCAGAGCATGCCGAACGCCTCGATGTCGGGAACCGCTTTACGCGTCAGGTAAGCCAGTTGTGCCGTTTGGTCGTAGTGCTGTTTGATGACGAAACCACGCATGCCGGCCTGTTTTGCGCGACGCGCCATATCGACCACGTCGAGCGCACGGGCGGTCTGTCGGCTGGTCGGACCGAAGCTGTCGGGATCCAGATGCGTGTGAATGTCGATGGCGCCGCGAATCAATTCGCGTGCGGCGCGGCTCGGTCTTGGAAAGCTCGCGGCAGGTTGTTGTGTCGTCTGCGCGTACGCTGCCATGCCTGGTAGGAGCGCCCAGCCCGCGCTCATCCCGACGAATTGGCCGACCAGCTTGCGCCTGGTGATATTGGACACCTGTGTTCTCCCGCGTTGAGCACTTCTAAAAGCGAAGGCGGGCGTTCGCTCGAACGCCCGCCGTTTCATCAAGGACCGGTCTTCAAGTTCGACTCGAACTAGAAGGTCACATCCAAACCGAGCGCGTACTGACGTCCGACCTTGTCGTAATAGGCGCCGTAGACCGGCGCGTTGAGCACCGTGTACGGGGTCATTACGGGGTCGCGATTCAGCGCGTTGCGGATGGAGCCGAACAGGCGCACTCGATCCGTCACGTTGTATGAGCCGTAGAGGTTCACGAGAACGTAGGACGGAACGTGGTTGGTGTTGATCGTCGGATTACCTGGCGTGTTGTAGAGGTTGTCGAGACGACCGGAGCTGACGTGCACGGCTTGCGCGGTTGCGGACCACGTTTGTGTGCGAAAGCTCGTGCTCAAATTGCCGCGGAAATCCGGCACCGCCGCGAAGTTCGCCGCACCGTGCTCTCCCGCACGGTCGACCGGCTCGGCGCCAGGCAGGCCCGTGTCGACGATCGAATCAGTCACGTACGTACCGGTATACGAAATCGACCAGGTGCCACTACCGAGCGGCCGAGAGTAATCGAGCTGCACGTCGTAACCCTTCTGCTGGAAGCTACCGAGATTGATCGAGCCCGCATCCAAAGCGGTCGGGTCGCCTGCGGCATTGAACGTGAACAGATTGCAGAAGGAGAGCACGCCCGAGATACACAGGTTGCCGATGTTCGCGCCATTCAGGTTGGTGATCGCCTTGTCGAGTTCGATGTCGTAGTAGTCGAGCGAGAACTTGAACCCGCGCAGCGCGCCGCCCGGCGAGAAGACGAAGCCGATGGTTCGGGTGTCACCTTCTTCCGCCTCGACGTTGACGTTACCGCCCGCGGTTCGTTGCGGAATCACGTAGTTGCGGATGGGGGGATTCACCGCGCCGACATCATTGATGTTGATCATCGTGATGTTGTTCGTCACCGCGGCGCCTGGGCTGTACAGCTCGTTGATGGCGGGCGCGCGGATGTCATGCGATTGCGTCACGCGAAAGCGTAAGGAATCAAACGGCTCCCACACGAAACCGGCCTTCCATGCTTCCATGCCGCCGACTGTGCTGTAGTCCGCGTAGCGATAGGCCATGTTGAGGTCGATGCGCTCAGCGAACCGCGCGCCGCGGGCCAGTGGCAGGATCGCCTCGACATAGGCCTCCGCCACGTCGAACGAGCCGGAGTAGGGCGAGTTGTTGCCGGTGAAGTAGCCGCCGGCGGTGGCGATCGGATCTGCGCTGACCTCTTCCTCTTCTTCGCGATACTCGAAGCCTGTAGCGACGGCGATCGGTCCCGCCCAGGTGGCGAGCAGCTCGCCGTTCAGATTCGCGCCGAACGTCGTTTGTTCGTAGATCACTTCCGCGTACGGCGAGCCCTGGATGTAGTCGATCGCTTCGGGCGAGGCATTGCCTTCGCCGAACAGATTGAGCGGCACGCAGCCGGCCGCGGCGGCATCGAAGCGCGGATGACCAGGGATCGTGGCTGCGCAAACGATGTTGCCGCTGCCGTCATCGACGGCGTCGACCGCGAATGCCAGATGAGCGCGAATCGGGTTGTTCTTGGAGTTATAGGTGTAGTCGTTGCGTCCGTAAGAAACGTGCGCATCCCAATTCCAATCGGCGCCGAACGAACCCTCGAGACCTGCTGAAAAGCGCGGCGACTTGTTCTCGACTTCGTACTTATTGTTGCCGATGTCATTGCCTTGACGTGTCATTCGGAAGCCGCCGACACCTTCTACCGCCATGGCATTGCTGACTGCGGTCGGTAGGAAGGCATTATCGGCGCTGATGAAGAGTTGCGTTGCGGTCCAGCGTGGCTGAGCGGCGGTCAAGAATCCGGTGGATTCCGAGTACCCCGCCGTGACGTACCCATGCAAGTTGTCGCTTACGTCATAGCCGAAGCGTGCATAGCTTGCGAAGCGTTCGACGCCAGGCACCAGCGAGACGCCTTTGGTGATGGACTCGCCTTCGCCGCCGATCATGGTGCTCGAAGTAGCGCCGGGTCCGAGCGGGTAACCGTACTCGAAGGGTCGAATCGAGGCGTCGGGATTGAAGGTGTAGCCCGTCAAAGAGAACGGTCTGTTCGCAGTGTTCGTCGCGTTGCGACCCACGTTGATGACACCACCGACGCCGAGCGCGGTGTGTACGTTGTCGGCCCAGGTCAACGATGGCGTGCCAGGTGTTGCGACGATCATGGTTTCGCGATGACCCCAATCGCGAGCGTAAATGTCGTCCACGCCTTCCTGGTCGACCCAGTCGGCACTGAAGACGAAATGTGCGCGGTCGTCCTGGGAATTCCAGCCGGCCAACACGCCGACGCGTTTTTGCTCCGCATCGCCTTCCTCGGACATGCCGGTCTGAGCGGTTACTCGCACGCCATCGAATTCGCGGCGCAGCAGGATGTTCACGACACCGGAGACCGCATCGGAGCCGTATTGAGCCGACGCGCCACCGGTGACGGTTTCGACGCGTTCGATCATTAAGGTCGGAATCAGGTTGAGGTCAGTCGTCGTCGGCACGGAGAGATTGCTCGCCGGGGCGAATGGCACGATGCGCGAACTGTCAACGAGCACGAGTGTGCGCTGTCCGCCGAGGCCGCGCAGATCTGCCGTCCATTGACCTGGGCTACCGGTGTTGACCGCATTTGAGTTCGGATTGCGGGTGCCCTTGACCATGCCGGTCTGTTCGAGAATCTCACCCAGCCCCGTGGCGCCCTGGCTTTCGATCACAACGGCGCTGATGACATTGGTCGGACTCGGCGCCTCGTAGCCGTCGCGTGCGATACGCGAACCGGTGACGCTGATTTCCTCGAGGATGACGGTTTCGGCGGCGGCTGTAGCTGCCCTCGTATCCTGAGCGAGAGCGGCTGTGCTGCCGATGTTGAGCGAGAGAGCACTCGCCACGAGTAGCGCCCCACGAATTGGCGCGCCCTGATGCGGGATGCGCCCGTGAATGTTCTTCAGCATTTTTCCCCCTTCCGCTTACGCGGATCTAACTTCGCCGCTGCGCCGAGCATGATCCGACGCGATGATCTGATGTCATGTATGTCAGCCGAGCTGATATCAGCGAAGATGATATAGGCGGATTGGGATGTCAACGCGATAGGGGTCTATTCGAGCTGCATAAAATGCGGATACAGGTAATCAGGCAAACTGATATTGGGATGAGGTGTGAGGTGATGGGCTAATGGTGTGATGCGGTGATGGGTGATGAGTGATGGGCCAGCAGGGTGGTTGCGTTCGAGGTGCAGATTGTGCGGGCGGCCGAGAAGGTTCGGCACGGCGCGCGCCTAGGGTGATAGCGCTTCGGCGAGTACGCTGGCGTCGATGAGCTGCGTCAAGGTCTCGCGAGAGCGGGCGGGGCGGCCGCTTTGCGCGGCAAGCCAGGCTTCCTCAGCCACTAACACATCGAGCAGATCGTCGGGCAGCACGGCGGGGAAGCGATGATGCGGCCAGCTTGCGGCGACGACATCAAGCGGATGGCCGCTTCTGGCCGCGACGAGCGGCCAGATCGTTTCCGGTGCCGTTTCGCTTTGTCGGGCCGCGTCCATCACCGCACGCAAGAGACGCACGATCTGCGCCCGCTTGTGCGGGTGGGCGAGCGCTTCGGCTGTCGTATTGAGGTTGTACAACTCGCGGTAGACGCGCGGATCCTGGAAGCCGACTGCATCTGCGCCTAGCGCGTTGAAAGCGCGTTCGCTTTCGGGCTCCCATACCGCGATGGCATCGACGTCGCCTCTTACAATCGCGGGCGTCATTTCGCGTACCGGCAGTGCGACGATGACGGCATCGGCTTCGCTCAGTTGGATGCTGGCGAGCATGCGATGCAGGAAGTAAGCGGATGAGGTGTTGCGAACGACGCCGATGCGTTTACCGGCAAGATCCGTAAGGGTGGCGATGCCCGCCGAGCGGCGGGCGACGATGCGGTAGAGCCCCTCCGTCACCGTCATGATGATGCGCAGATCAGGATGTTCGACCGACGTGCGCAGGGCTTGAGTCTCGGCATGTGCGGCGACATCGGCCGTACCAGGGAAGGAATCGAGCGGGCCGATGGATTGCGCTTTGGGTGCAGCGCTCTCGAAAAGATTTGCCACGCCGCCCACGCCCAGTTGCGTCTCGCGAGGGAGAAGAACCTGGGTGGCATAAATGACGGGACCGATTTCCATGACGGTCGGACGCCCGACGACGTGCAGCACGCCGTCCTTGTTCGGTGGCGGCGAGTGCGCGCAACTCGTCGTGAGCGCAATGCAGGTGATGGCGAGAAGCGCTGTACGAACGAAGGTGATCACGTGCATGAAGCTAGCAGGAATGTCGATGAGTATTCGAACCGACAGGGTCATCGGCCGTGGGCGGCGACGGGTAAGTCCCGCCGCCGCCAAGTGCGGGCTTGCAGCTAGAAGCTTACGTCCAGACCGATGGAATACTGACGCCCGACCTTGTCGTAGTAGGCGCCGTAGACCGGCGCATTGAGCACGGTGTACGGCGTCATCTCCGGATCACGATTCAATGCGTTGCGGACGGCGCCGAACAGGCGCACTCGATCCGTCACGTCGTAGGAGCCATAGAGATTCACCAAGTAGTACGAAGGGATCTTGTTGTTGTTGATCGTCGGATTACCCGGTGTGTTGTAGAGATTGTCCAAAAGCCCGGAGCTGACATGGCTGACTTGCGCTGTAGCCGACCACGTTGGCGTGCGGTAGCTCGTGCTCAAATTGCCGCGGAAATCCGGCACCGCCGCGAAGTTCGCCGCACCGTGCTCTCCCGCACGGTCGACCGGCTCGGCGCCAGGCAGGCCCGTGTCGACGATCGAATCAGTCACGTACGTACCGGTATACGAAATCGACCAGGTGCCACTACCGAGCGGCCGAGAGTAATCGAGCTGCACGTCGTAACCCTTCTGCTGGAAGCTACCGAGATTGATCGAGCCCGCATCCAAAGCGGTCGGGTCGCCTGCGGCATTGAACGTGAACAGATTGCAGAAGGAGAGCACGCCCGAGATACACAGGTTGCCGATGTTCGCGCCATTCAGGTTGGTGATCGCCTTGTCGAGTTCGATGTCGTAGTAGTCGAGCGAGAACTTGAACCCGCGCAGCGCGCCGCCCGGCGAGAAGACGAAGCCGATGGTTCGGGTGTCACCTTCTTCCGCCTCGACGTTGACGTTACCGCCCGCGGTTCGTTGCGGAATCACGTAGTTGCGGATGGGGGGATTCACCGCGCCGACATCATTGATGTTGATCATCGTGATGTTGTTCGTCACCGCGGCGCCTGGGCTGTACAGCTCGTTGATGGCGGGCGCGCGGATGTCATGCGATTGCGTCACGCGAAAGCGTAAGGAATCAAACGGCTCCCACACGAAACCGGCCTTCCATGCTTCCATGCCGCCGACTGTGCTGTAGTCCGCGTAGCGATAGGCCATGTTGAGGTCGATGCGCTCAGCGAACCGCGCGCCGCGGGCCAGTGGCAGGATCGCCTCGACATAGGCCTCCGCCACGTCGAACGAGCCGGAGTAGGGCGAGTTGTTGCCGGTGAAGTAGCCGCCGGCGGTGGCGATCGGATCTGCGCTGACCTCTTCCTCTTCTTCGCGATACTCGAAGCCTGTAGCGACGGCGATCGGTCCCGCCCAGGTGGCGAGCAGCTCGCCGTTCAGATTCGCGCCGAACGTCGTTTGTTCGTAGATCACTTCCGCGTACGGCGAGCCCTGGATGTAGTCGATCGCTTCGGGCGAGGCATTGCCTTCGCCGAACAGATTGAGCGGCACGCAGCCGGCCGCGGCGGCATCGAAGCGCGGATGACCAGGGATCGTGGCTGCGCAAACGATGTTGCCGCTGCCGTCATCGACGGCGTCGACCGCGAATGCCAGATGAGCGCGAATCGGGTTGTTCTTGGAGTTATAGGTGTAGTCGTTGCGTCCGTAAGAAACGTGCGCATCCCAATTCCAATCGGCGCCGAACGAACCCTCGAGACCTGCTGAAAAGCGCGGCGACTTGTTCTCGACTTCGTACTTATTGTTGCCGATGTCATTGCCTTGACGTGTCATTCGGAAGCCGCCGACACCTTCTACCGCCATGGCATTGCTGACTGCGGTCGGTAGGAAGGCATTATCGGCGCTGATGAAGAGTTGCGTTGCGGTCCAGCGTGGCTGAGCGGCGGTCAAGAATCCGGTGGATTCCGAGTACCCCGCCGTGACGTACCCATGCAAGTTGTCGCTTACGTCATAGCCGAAGCGTGCATAGCTTGCGAAGCGTTCGACGCCAGGCACCAGCGAGACGCCTTTGGTGATGGACTCGCCTTCGCCGCCGATCATGGTGCTCGAAGTAGCGCCGGGTCCGAGCGGGTAACCGTACTCGAAGGGTCGAATCGAGGCGTCGGGATTGAAGGTGTAGCCCGTCAAAGAGAACGGTCTGTTCGCAGTGTTCGTCGCGTTGCGACCCACGTTGATGACACCACCGACGCCGAGCGCGGTGTGTACGTTGTCGGCCCAGGTCAACGATGGCGTGCCAGGTGTTGCGACGATCATGGTTTCGCGATGACCCCAATCGCGAGCGTAAATGTCGTCCACGCCTTCCTGGTCGACCCAGTCGGCACTGAAGACGAAATGTGCGCGGTCGTCCTGGGAATTCCAGCCGGCCAACACGCCGACGCGTTTTTGCTCCGCATCGCCTTCCTCGGACATGCCGGTCTGAGCGGTTACTCGCACGCCATCGAATTCGCGGCGCAGCAGGATGTTCACGACACCGGAGACCGCATCGGAGCCGTATTGAGCCGACGCGCCACCGGTGACGGTTTCGACGCGTTCGATCATTAAGGTCGGAATCAGGTTGAGGTCAGTCGTCGTCGGCACGGAGAGATTGCTCGCCGGGGCGAATGGCACGATGCGCGAACTGTCAACGAGCACGAGTGTGCGCTGTCCGCCGAGGCCGCGCAGATCTGCCGTCCATTGACCTGGGCTACCGGTGTTGACCGCATTTGAGTTCGGATTGCGGGTGCCCTTGACCATGCCGGTCTGTTCGAGAATCTCACCCAGCCCCGTGGCGCCCTGGCTTTCGATCACAACGGCGCTGATGACATTGGTCGGACTCGGCGCCTCGTAGCCGTCGCGTGCGATACGCGAACCGGTGACGCTGATTTCCTCGAGGATGACGGTTTCGGCGGCGGCTGTAGCTGCCCTCGTATCCTGAGCGAGAGCGGCTGTGCTGCCGATGTTGAGCGAGAGAGCACTCGCCACGAGTAGCGCCCCACGAATTGGCGCGCCCTGATGCGGGATGCGCCCGTGAATGTTCTTCAGCATTTTTCCCCCTTCCGCTTACGCGGATCTAACTTCGCCGCTGCGCCGAGCATGATCCGACGCGATGATCTGATGTCATGTATGTCAGCCGAGCTGATATCAGCGAAGATGATATAGGCGGATTGGGATGTCAACGCGATAGGGGTCTATTCGAGCTGCATAAAATGCGGATACAGGTAATCAGGCAAACTGATATTGGGATGAGGTGTGAGGTGATGGGCTAATGGTGTGATGCGGTGATGGGTGATGAGTGATGGGCCAGCAGGGTGGTTGCGTTCGAGGTGCAGATTGTGCGGGCGGCCGAGAAGGTTCGGCACGGCGCGCGCCTAGGGTGATAGCGCTTCGGCGAGTACGCTGGCGTCGATGAGCTGCGTCAAGGTCTCGCGAGAGCGGGCGGGGCGGCCGCTTTGCGCGGCAAGCCAGGCTTCCTCAGCCACTAACACATCGAGCAGATCGTCGGGCAGCACGGCGGGGAAGCGATGATGCGGCCAGCTTGCGGCGACGACATCAAGCGGATGGCCGCTTCTGGCCGCGACGAGCGGCCAGATCGTTTCCGGTGCCGTTTCGCTTTGTCGGGCCGCGTCCATCACCGCACGCAAGAGACGCACGATCTGCGCCCGCTTGTGCGGGTGGGCGAGCGCTTCGGCTGTCGTATTGAGGTTGTACAACTCGCGGTAGACGCGCGGATCCTGGAAGCCGACTGCATCTGCGCCTAGCGCGTTGAAAGCGCGTTCGCTTTCGGGCTCCCATACCGCGATGGCATCGACGTCGCCTCTTACAATCGCGGGCGTCATTTCGCGTACCGGCAGTGCGACGATGACGGCATCGGCTTCGCTCAGTTGGATGCTGGCGAGCATGCGATGCAGGAAGTAAGCGGATGAGGTGTTGCGAACGACGCCGATGCGTTTACCGGCAAGATCCGTAAGGGTGGCGATGCCCGCCGAGCGGCGGGCGACGATGCGGTAGAGCCCCTCCGTCACCGTCATGATGATGCGCAGATCAGGATGTTCGACCGACGTGCGCAGGGCTTGAGTCTCGGCATGTGCGGCGACATCGGCCGTACCAGGGAAGGAATCGAGCGGGCCGATGGATTGCGCTTTGGGTGCAGCGCTCTCGAAAAGATTTGCCACGCCGCCCACGCCCAGTTGCGTCTCGCGAGGGAGAAGAACCTGGGTGGCATAAATGACGGGACCGATTTCCATGACGGTCGGACGCCCGACGACGTGCAGCACGCCGTCCTTGTTCGGTGGCGGCGAGTGCGCGCAACTCGTCGTGAGCGCAATGCAGGTGATGGCGAGAAGCGCTGTACGAACGAAGGTGATCACGTGCATGAAGCTAGCAGGAATGTCGATGAGTATTCGAACCGACAGGGTCATCGGCCGTGGGCGGCGACGGGTAAGTCCCGCCGCCGCCAAGTGCGGGCTTGCAGCTAGAAGCTTACGTCCAGACCGATGGAATACTGACGCCCGACCTTGTCGTAGTAGGCGCCGTAGACCGGCGCATTGAGCACGGTGTACGGCGTCATCTCCGGATCACGATTCAATGCGTTGCGGACGGCGCCGAACAGGCGCACTCGATCCGTCACGTCGTAGGAGCCATAGAGATTCACCAAGTAGTACGAAGGGATCTTGTTGTTGTTGATCGTCGGATTCCCCGGCGTGTTGTAGAGATTGTCCAAAAGCCCGGAGCTGACATGGCTGACTTGCGCCGTAGCCGACCACGTTGGCGTGCGGTAGCTCGTGCTCAGGTTGCCACGGAAGTCCGGCACCGCCGCGAAGTTCGCCGCACCGTGCTCACCCGCACGGTCGACCGGTTCAGCCCCAGGCAGGCCGGTGTCAACGATCGAATCAGTCACGTACGTTCCCGTGTAGCTGATCGACCAAGTGCCGTAGCCGAGCGGCCGCGAATAATCCAACTGCACGTCGTAACCTTTTTGTTGAAAGCTGCCGAGGTTGATCGAGCCCGCTTCCAGGGCGGTCGGGTCGCCGGCTGCATTGAACGTGAACAGGTTGCAGAAGGAGGACACACCGGAGATACACAGGTTGCCAATGTTGGCGCCATTCAAGTTGGTGATCGCCTTTTCGAGTTCGATGTCGTAGTAGTCGACCGAAAATTTCAGCCCGGTCAGTGCGCCACCCGGTGAGAAAACAAAGCCGATGGTTCGGGTGTCGCCCTCTTCGGCCTCGACGTTGACGTTGCCGCCCGCGGTTCGTTGCGGGATCACATAGTTGCGGATGGGCGGGCTCGCCGCGCCGAAATCATTGATGTTGATCATCGTGATGTTGTTGGTCACGGACCCGCCCG